>JBBSNQ010000029.1:0-10610 GCA_038232575.1 Solirubrobacterales bacterium
GCGCTCGAGCGCCTCTCCCTCGAGGTCCACTATCCAGTACTCCACCACTCCCGCGCGCGCGTAGAGCGACGCCTTGACCTCGCGGTCGTAGTGCAGCGAGGACACTGCGACCTCGATCACGAGCAGGGCGGCGGAGGGATGGCGCGGCCGGGGCGCATCGCGCGCGACGACGGCGAGGTCAGGCGAGTCGGGCCTTCCGCTCGTACTCCGACCGAGCCGGGCATGCACGAGTGATTAGTTTCGCGTCGTAGTCCTGTCTGTACGGAGGACCAGTCCAATGCACCCAGGCCGGGACCCGAACATGGGTCGCCTGGGCCTCGAATCGACGTCAGAAGGAGGAGCTACCCATGCCCATAGAGCACGTTCTGGCAGTCGTCCCGGTGACCGACATCGACGTCGCGCACGCCTGGTACGAGCGTCTGCTCGGCCGTCCAGCCGACAACCGCCCGATGCAGAGCCTGGCCGACTGGCAAGTGACCGAGACCGGCTGGGTTCAGGTGTTCCTCGACGCCGAGCGCGCCGGCGTCGGGCTGCTCAACTTCGCCGTCGACGACCTCGACCAGCACGTGGCCGAGCTCTCGGGCCGGGGGGTCGGCGTCGAGGCGATCGAGGCGGCCAGCAAAGGTGTGCGCCTCGCGGCCGTGACGGACCCGGACGGCAACCGGATCACCTTCATCGGCAACTTCCGCATCGATCAGTGAGCGACCCGGCCAACGCAACAGGAGCAACCTCCGTCGGCCCACGAAAGGAGCCAGCCGTGCAGCAGAAGATCACCCCGAACCTATGGTTCGACACAGAGGCCGAGAAGGCCGCCGCCTTCTACACGTCGGTCTTCGAGAGCTCACGCATCGTGCGGGTCACCCACTACGCCGAGGCCGGCCCGCGACCGGCCGGGACGGTGATGACCGTCGAGTTCGAGCTAAGCGGCCAGCGCTTCGTCGGCATCAACGGCGGGCCGCAGTTCAGCTTCGACGAGGCCGTCTCCTTCGCGATCGAGTGCGAGACCCAGGGTGAGATCGACGGCTACTGGGAGCGGCTGTCCGAGGGCGGGAGCGAGGGGCCGTGCGGTTGGCTCAAGGACCGCTTCGGCCTGTCCTGGCAGGTCGTGCCCGCCGGACTCGAGGACCTGCTCACCGCTCCCGACCCTGCGCGCGCCGCTCGCGCGATGGAGGCGATGCTCTCGATGGGCAAGCTCGACATCGCCGCGCTGCACGCCGCGGCCGACGGCGGCGGGACTGCGCACTTCAACCCGGCGTGCGGTCGCTAGTTGGAATCGCGGCGCGCCCGACCGCAAGCCTGAGCACCCGCCAGCACGCTGCCGCGACGTCAGCCGGCCACGACCTCGACGCCCGGCTGCGGCTCTAGGCGGCGGTCGGTCGTGATCAGCGGGAATGCGCGCGACGCCGCCAGCTCGACGTAGAGGGCATCGGCGAGGCGCAACTGGTCGCGCCTGCCCCAGGCGCCGAGCAGTAGGGACGACACCGGATGACGCTCGATCGGAGCGGCGGCCAGGCTCCTCAGCATTGGTGCGACGTCATCGGCCTCGACTATTCCGCCACGCTGGAGGCGTCCAAGCGCCGAGAGGGCCTCTGCATCGACATGCGCAGGCGCGTGCAGGGCGTGGGTCGCGATGCGCGCCTGGACGGCGCTTCCCAGGTCGCTGCCCAGCAGGAGGTCGACGAGGGCGGAAGCGTCGCAGACGACCTCAGCCATGACGCGTCGCGGCCTCGTCGCGCACCGCGTCGAGGGCGTCGAGGACTTGGTCGTGCGTGATGCCCTCAGACAACAGCCCCCCGAGCGTCGCCAACCAGGCATCGGTTGAGCGAGTAGCCAGCGAGCGCCTCGCCGCGTCCTGAGTCACAGCCGAGAGGTTCAAGCCGGCTTCCCGGACCTTCGCGGCTAGTTCGTCGGGGAGGTACACGTTCAATCTCGCTATGCATACACTATACACACTAACTGCGGCGCGGCTTCTCGCTCCGCAGATCACCAGCCCCCGCGACGGGCCCAGTCTCAGCCCCTGCGGTAGAGGCGCGTCGTCAGCGGCGCGAACACCGCAGTCAAGATCGCCGCGGTCGCCAGCACCACGGCGACCTCGCCAGCGGCCGCGGTCCCGGCCATCAGCCCGCGGGACGCATCGACGTCGTGCAATCCTGGAGCGATGTCGCTCAACCACGTCGCGCTCACCGTCAGCGACCGCGAGCGCTCCGCAGCGTTCTACGCGCGGCACTTCGGCTTGAGCGAACGGATTCACGACGACGAGCACCTGCTGATCCTCGGCTCTGACGACGGCTCGGAGCTCGCCCTCTCGGAGGGAGCCCCGGTGGCCGCGCAGCTTCCGCGCACCAATCATTTCGGCTTTCGTCTGGCAGGCGCAGACGACGTACGTGCGGCCCGGGAGCGGTTGCGTGCCGAGGGCGCTGCCGAAGCCGAATGGCAGGACGACAGCGTCGTCGTCCGGGTGCAGGTCTTCGACCCCGACGGCTATCGCGTCGAGCTCTACGCCTATTGAGTCGCTGCCCGCCTACCGGCCAGCTGCCGCCGCGTAGCGGTCGAGCAGGTAGGGCCAACCCTGGTCGGCGAGGTCCGTCCGGTAGCGCTGCGCACTCTCGCCGTGACGTGCGAAGTCGCGATGCGCGACTTCGACACGCGTCATCGATGGGCCCTCCTCGAAGAAGCGGACCTCGACCTCGCTCGCCTTGGCGGGGTCGGGCTCGGGCACGCGGTCGGGGCTGATCTGCCAGGAGAAGACGAGCCGTGCCGGCGGCTCCCATGCGAGCACGCGGCCCCAGTCGCAGCGGAAGCCGTTCGGACCGCGCTCGAAGCAGAAGCCGCCCTCGCGTGGCTCGATGCCGAGCGTCTCGAGCGTCTCGCCCGCCCAACTGAACTCAGGCGGCCACCAGGCCGGGAGATCGATGAAGACAGCGAAGGCTCGCTCGGCGGCGACCGGCACCGTGACCGTGCGCTGGATGGGCTCGTCAGGGCTCGCTGGTGCCATTGAGGGCTGCTTTCGCCTGCAGTCGACGTGGACGGCGACCGTACCGAATCGCCACGTCCGCCTCGAGCTCCTCAGCGAGCCGGGACAGCGGGGCTCTCCGGGAGCAGCCGCCGGAGCCTGAGGACGGTGCGATCAGGATGCGCGGTGACGTCGCCCCAGGTGAGCCGAAGGACTCGGTAGCCGGCGAGCTCGAGGTCGGCGTCGGTCGACGCATCTCGCTCACGATCACGGCGAGTTCGGTGGTAGGCGAACCCGTCGAGCTGCACCACGAGCCCGTGCGAAGGCCAGAAGGCGTCTACCTCGTGGGTATCGCGCCGTCCCTCGAGCAGCGGGTTGTACCGCGGACTGGGCAGTCCGGCGCCGGTGAGAAGCTCGCGATGGCGGTCTTCGAGCTCGCTGCGGGTGGGTAGCGGCTGCCAGGCCTCTATCGCGCACCGAAGCCTCGTCGTGCCGCGGCGACCCGACGCGCGCGAGAGCACCTCCTCCAGCGCAACGAGATCGAACAGCTCGAGCCGCTCGGCGCGGTCGACTGCGCGGTCGAGCTCCCGCTGCGAGGAAGCGACCTCGGCTAAGTCGAGCAGCGTGCGCGCAACGCTGGTGATGGGGATCCCCTCGATTCGGGTGAAGTCGCCGGGGTCCAGCATGCGCGAGCGATGGACCTCAAGCGACGGAGAGCCGGCGCGGCTGCGCGGCACTGTGACCTCGATCGGCTGCAGGCTTCCGGTCCTCGGTCGTAGACCCCATAGATCCGCCGCAGAGCGGTGGCTCAGCGCGGCACTTGGTCCGCAGGCCATCACCGCCGCCAGGTACTGGCCCAGCCTCGGCAACGAGATGTGGCCCACCGCGTAGACCCCACGACTCCACGGCCGCAGCCAACCCGCCACGGCTCGCCGCTCGACGGCTTGCTTGTTCAGGCCGAGTGCTCGCAGCTGCGAGACGGCCACGACCCCGTGCTGGCGGGTCGCAAGAACAGCGAGCGCTTGGCCGCTGACCGCTGGGTGATCTTGGTCCCGTATGGCGTGACCGAGATCACCCACCCCGTCACGTTGATCGTCGTGACGTGACACCATCACGACTGCTGTTAAGTGTTCGCGACAGGTCAGTCACACGACTGCTCAGCCACGCGATCGCCTGGCCCTGCAACTGCTCGGCGTGGGACGGCTCACGCTCCCGCCGATCAGCGAGACATGCAAGGCTGTGCGCCGATGAAGGCCGACGAACTCGACCAGACGCCCGCCGCCCGAGCCTGTCTCGAGGAGCTGCGCAAGGTCACCGGCGAGCCCGGCGGCGCGATGGAGCGCCACTGCCTGCGCGTGTTCCTGATCGCCGAGCGCATGGCGGCCGACCGCGCGGGCGGCCGCGAGATCGACCGGGAGCTGCTGCAGTGCGCCGCCTGGCTCCACGATGCCGGACTCTGGTCGCGCAGCGAGGACGCCTACGTGACCGAGGGTGCGCTTCTGGCCGCGCGGGTCCTCCAGCCGTTCGGCTGGCCCGCCGAGCGGCTGCAGCGCTGCATGGATGCGATCGAGCAGCACCACGCACTCGCCTCGCAGGAGGAGCTCGGGCTCGAGGTGGAGCTCGTGCGGCGTTCAGATCTCATCGAGGTGACGGCCGGGCTCGTGGCCTTTGACGCTCCACGGCCGTGGCTGCGCGGACTCTTCCGGGCCGTGCCCCGCACTGGGCTGTGGCGGATGCTCTCGGGAGTCATCGGCCGGGAGCTGCGCGAGCGGCCACTCGCGCTCGCAAGCATCGTCCGGCCGGAGCGCACGCGTGTCGAGCAGGGGGGCCAGCGCGAGTAGGTACGGGCGGTACCGGGGCGCGCAGGAGGGGGCCAGCGCGAGTAGGTACGGGCGGTACCGGGGCGCGCAGTACCGGAGCCGCGCGGTGGGGCCCAGGCCCAGCCGGCACGGACGCGGAGCACCCTCCCACCGCGGTACGCTCGGCGGTTCGGATGGCTTCGGGTCCGGATCCGCTCGCATCGTTCACACCCCGCGTGCGGGAGTGGTTCGAGCGCGCGTTCGACGGCCCGACACCGGCGCAGGCGCAGGCCTGGCCCGCGATCTCCGGCGGAGACAACGTGCTGCTCTCGGCGCCGACCGGATCGGGCAAGACGCTGGCCGCCTTCCTCTGGGCGCTCGACCGGCTGAAGGCTGAACCGACCGCAGACGACGAACGCCGGACCCGCCTCGTCTACATCTCGCCGCTGAAGGCGCTCTCCTACGACATCGAGCGCAACCTACGCGCGCCGCTGAAGGGCATCGGGGGCGGAGTCGAGGTTGCGATCCGTACGGGAGACACCCCCCAGCGCGAGCGCCAGGCAATGGCGCGCAAGCCGCCCGACGTGCTGATCACGACGCCGGAGTCGCTCTACCTGATCCTTACCTCGAAGGCGCGAGAGATGCTGACCGGTGTCGAATGGGCGATCGTCGACGAGATCCACGCGGTCGCTCAGACCAAGCGCGGCGCCCATCTCGCTCTGACCCTCGAGCGACTCGAGCACGCAGCCGCAGGGCGAGTCCAGCGGATCGGACTGTCGGCGACCCAGCGGCCGCTCGAGGAGGTCGGGCGCTTCCTCACCGGCGCAGGGCGCGACTGCACGTTGATCGACACCGGGCAGCGCAAGCCGCTCGACGTGCGGATCGAGGTGCCGGTCGAGGACATGCGCGAGCCGGGCGCCGACGCGCTCGTCGATCCGGCCAGCGGGGACGGCACGGGGGCCGGGGAGCTCAAGGGCACGGTCGGAGGGGATGGCGAGGAGAATGGCGCTCGCAGCCGATCGGACGGCGGCGGCAACCCCGACGACGCCCCCACCACCCACCGCTCGATCTGGCCCGCGATCTACCCGCAGCTGCTCGAGCTCGTGAGAGAGCACCGCTCGACGATCGTCTTCGTCAACAACCGCCGCGGCGCCGAGCGGCTCGCGACGCGGCTCAACGAGCTCGCCGGCGAGGGGGAGGGCGGCCCTGGCGAGGGAGCCGGCGGCGGCGGCGAGGGAGCTGGCGGCCCCGACGCGCAGCCCGCGGACATCGCCCGAGCCCACCACGGCTCGCTCGCGCGCGAGGAGCGAACGGTGGTCGAGGAGCTGCTCAAGTCCGGCGAGCTGCCCTGCCTCGTCGCAACCTCCTCGCTCGAGCTCGGGATCGACATGGGCGCCGTGGATCTGGTGGTGCAGGTCGAGTCGCCGAAGTCGGTCACGAGCGGGCTGCAGCGGATCGGGCGCGCGGGGCACGGCGTCGACGACGTCTCCAAAGGCCGCATCTTCCCCAAGTTCCGCGCCGACCTGGTCGAGTGCGCGGTGGTCGTCAAGCGCATGCGCGACGGAGAGATCGAGCACACGGCGGTGCCCCGCAACCCGCTGGACGTTCTCGCCCAGCAGATCGTCGCGATGGTCGCCACGGACGATGAGTGGCGGGTGCCCGAGCTGCACGAGCTCGTGCGCGCGGCGTATCCCTACAGCGAGCTCTCGCGCGAGCTGCTCGACTCGGTGCTCGACATGCTCGACGGGCGCTATCCCTCCGAGGAGTTCGCCGAGCTGCGGCCGCGGATCGTCTGGGACCGGGTCGAGGACACCGTCCGCGCGCGCCGCGGCGCGCGCCAGCTCGCGATCGCCAACGCCGGCACGATCCCCGACCGCGGCCTCTACGGCGTGCACCTGCCCGACGGGCGCCGCGTCGGCGAGCTCGACGAGGAGATGGTCTACGAGGCGCGTCCCGGACAGACCTTCCTGCTCGGCGCTTCGACCTGGCGGATCGAGGACATCACGCGCGATCGCGTGATCGTCAGCCCGGCGCCCGGCACGCCCGGAGCGATTCCCTTCTGGCGCGGCGACGGCGTCGGGCGGCCGCTCGAGCTCGGCCGCGCGATCGGCGAGTTCAACCGCACGGCCGTCGATCGCGAGCCCGCCGAGTTGATGGAGAGCCACGATCTCGACGAGCGCGCCGCGCGCAATCTGGTCGAGTTCCTGCGCGAGCAGCGCGAGGCAACGCGCGTCGTTCCCTCCGATCGCACGATCGTCGTCGAGCGCTTCCGCGACGAGATCGGCGACTGGCGCCTGTGCGTGCTGACGCCTTTCGGCGGCCGCGTGCACGCGGCCTGGGGGCTTGGGCTCTCGGCGCGCCTCCGCGAGGAGCTCGGGCTCGAGGCCGACGCGATCTGGTCCGACGACGGCATCGTCGTGCATCTTCCCGACGCCGACGAGCCGCCGGGCGCCGACACCGTGCTGCTCGATCCCGAGACGCTCGAGGAGCTCGTCGTCGGCGAGCTCGGCGCCTCCGCCCTGTTCGGCTCGCGCTTCCGCGAGAACGCCGCCCGGGCGCTGCTCCTGCCGCGCGCCTACCCCGGTCGGCGCACCCCGCTGTGGCAGCAGCGGCTGAAGGCCCAGGCGCTGCTCGAGGTCGCCAAGCGCTACGGCCAGTTCCCGATCGTGCTCGAGACCTACCGCGAGTGCCTGCGCGACGTGCTCGACCTGCCTGGCCTCGAGAGCATCCTGCGCGCGCTCGCGCGCCGCGAGCTCGGGGCGGTCGAGGTCGAGACCCAGCGCGCCTCGCCGTTTGCCTCGTCGCTGCTCTTCGACTACGTCGCGACCTACATGTACGAAGGCGACACGCCGAACGCCGAACGGCGGGCGGCGGCGCTCTCGCTCGACCGCGACCTGCTGCGCGAGCTGCTCGGCCAGGAGGAGCTGCGCGAGCTGATCGACCCGCAGGCGCTCGCCGAGGTCGAGACCGACCTGCAGCGCATGAGCGAGCGCCACCGGGCGGCCAACGCCGACGCCCTCCACGACGTCCTGCGCGCGGTCGGCGATCTGACCCCGGCCGAGGCTCAGGCTCGCTCGCTCGAGGCGGTCTCGGCCAGGCGCATGCTCGACCAGCTCGTGCACGAGCGCCGCGCGGCGGCGATGCGGATCGGCGGCGAGGAGCGCTTCGTGCCCGCCGAGGACGCGGGCCTCTACCGCGACGCGCTCGGGGCGGTCCCGCCGGGCGGGCTGCCGGATACGTTCCTCGAAGACGTCGAGGAGCCGCTCCAACGGCTCGTGCGCCGCTACGCGCGCACCCGCGGTCCGTTCACGACCCAGGAGCTCGCCGACCGCTACGCGATCGATCCGGCGCCGGTGCTGCGCGAGCTCGAGCGCTCGGGCTCGCTCATCCGCGGCGAGCTGCGCCCCGGCGGCAGTGCCCGCGAGTGGTGCGATCCCGAGGTGCTCCGGCGCCTGCGCCGGGCGTCGCTCGCGTCGCTGCGCCGCGAGGTCGAGCCCGCCGAGCAGCGCGCGCTCGCGCGCTTTCTGCCCGCGTGGCAGGGGGTCGACCAAAAGGCGGCGGGGGGAGCGGGCGTCGATCGGCTGCGCGAGCTGCTCGTGCCGCTCCAGGGGGTCGCGCTCGCGCCCGAGGTCTGGGAGCGCGACGTGCTGCCGCGTCGGGCGGGCGCCTACTCGCAGAGCTGGCTCGACGCGCTGTGCGCGTCCGGTGAGCTCGTGTGGGTCGGAGCGGGCGCGGTCGGGCGCTCCTCGGGCCGCGTCGCGCTCTACTTCCGCGACGACGTGCGCTGGCTCGGGCCGCCGCCCGCCAAGGTGGAGCGGCCCGCGCTGCCCTTGCACGACGCGTTGCGGGAGCGCCTCGGCAGCGGCGCGGCGTTCTGGAGCGACCTGCTCGCGGACCTCCTCGAAGTCGATGGCGCGGCCGTCGAGCCGATCGAGCTGCAGCAGGCACTCTGGGACCTCGTCTGGGCGGGGGAGATCACCAACGACGCCTTCGCCCCGCTGCGCGCGTCGCGGCTCTCGGTCGCGCGCGAGCGGCCTGAGCGCGCGCGGCGCTTCGCACGCCGGCGGCGCCCATCGGCGCCCCAGATCCAGGGGCGCTGGTCGCTCACCGCGCCGCTGTTCGCCGAGGCCCCGGCGGCGGGGCCCAGGCTGCGCGCGCAGGCCGAGGTGCTGCTCGAGCGCTACGGCATCGTCACCCGCGAGACCGTGATCGCCGAGGGCATCCCCGGCGGCTTCGCCGCGCTCTACGGCGAGCTCTCGAACCTCGAGACGCTCGGCGTCGCGCGCCGCGGCTACTTCGTCGAGGGACTGGGCGGCGCGCAGTTCGCGCTCGGAGGGGCGGTCGAACGGCTACGCGCGCTGCGCGCCGACGAGCCCGCCGGCCCGCTCGTGCTGGCCGCGACAGATCCGGCGAACCCCTACGGCGCGTCGCTCCCATGGCCGCGGCGGGACGAGCGCAAGGACGGCCAGCCGGACCAGCGCCGCGAAGGCCGACGCCCAGCCCGCGTCCCCGGCGCGCACGTCGTGACCCTCGACGGCGACGCCGCGCTCTACGTGGAGCGCGGCGGCAAGGGCCTGGTCCCCCTGCGCGAGGCGCTCGACGACCACGGCTCGCCGGCGCCGTGGCTCGCCGGCGCGCTCGAGGCGCTCGCCAGCGAGGTGCGGGCGGGGCGCCTCGGACGGTTAGCGCTCGAACGCTTCGACGGAGACGCGGTCGTCGGCTCGCCGGTCGAGCCGCTGCTCGTCGAGCTCGGCTTCCGCCAGGGCCCGCGCAGGCTGACGCTCAGCGCGTGAGGCCGCGCCCGTCGCGGGCGCTCGTAGCGCGCCGCTGAGGAAGGTCAGCATCCAGCCGAGGCGAGCGTCCCTGCCTGTGCCGGCCATCGCCGGCGGGGCCCCGAGCAGCGCCAGCATCGTCTCGACGTGGACGTGCCGGGACACGACTACGGGAGCCATGCTTCCGGCGATCGCGGCCGTCGTGCGAAAGCGCCACCAGACCTCCTCCGGCGGGAGGTGCAGAAGCACTCTCCCAAAGGCAGCCTGGTACCGGCCGTCGGATTCCTGCACCTGCTCCAGCACCATCCGCTGCATGTCGGCGCCGGGGTCCCCCATGATGCGGGCGAACAGGCGGCCGACCATCGGGCCGCGGTCGCCTTCCTCGTCGAAGAGGTCGACGATCGGCAGGACGAACGCCTCGACGAGCTGCTCGACCGAAGCGGTCGTCTCGGCCGCCTCGAGCGCTTCCAGCAACTCGAGCTGACGCGCGTTGACGGGCTCGAGTATGCGGCTGACGACCGCGGGAAGCAGGGCGGCCTTCGAGCCGAAGTGGTAGTTGACCGCCGCCAGGTTCGTTCCCGCCGCCGCCGTCACGGCACGCAGCGACGTGGCGTCGAAGCCCTCCTCCGCGAACAGCCGCTCGGCGGCGTCGAGGATGCGCTCCTTGGTCTCGTTCGCGCTCATCCGTCGTATCTCCGGGCCCGCATCCAGGCACGACGGGGTTCCCCAGGGGCCATCCCCGATTGCCAGATCGGCGCATCCGCGTCACTCTTGCCGGATCGATGTTTCATTGTTGCTTGGCCACCGGATTCGTACGTTATCATGCAAACGTTCGTATGGAACGAGCGTATGAGTCAGCGCTCGGACTGGGACCCCGCCAGCCCGCCGTCAAGCTAGGAGCAGCCCAATGAACGCCACCATCAACCGGATCGGCAGGATGCGAGCACTCAACGCCGGCCTCGTCGTCCTCGTGCTCTTGATCCTGTGGGCTATCTACAGTGCCGCGGGCCCCGAGGACGGTCCGGCGCCCGACACGGTGCGCGTAGAGCGCGGCACCGTGGTCTCGACGGTTTCGGCCGACGGCAA
>JBBSNQ010000030.1:0-10535 GCA_038232575.1 Solirubrobacterales bacterium
GGCGATGGACGCATGCCGCCGGGTCTGCTCGCCGGCGAGGAAGCACGCGCGGTTGCGGATTACCTTGCCACGGTGGCGGGTCGAACCGGTCGCCCGTAGGAGCCTGCGGGGCCACTTGCCGGAGTTTGGGGGAAGCGCGGTGCGGGCGCTGGTCCGCCCGAACGGGCCGTCCGACGAGGTTGCTACTCTGGCGCCGCTCGTCCGCGAGTAGCCGCCTGATCGCACCCGTTTCGCCTGACCGCACCCGTTCGCGACCACGCAGAGCCGAAGGGAGTGCCTGATGCCCGAAGTCACAGCTCGTAGCCTGGATACGGAGCATGACGCCGTGCGGCGACCCGCGGTGCGCCCCCGGCTGCACGTGGTGGGCGAGGCCGCTCCCCGGGGGGCAACTCGGGCAGACGAGCGGCGGACGGTCCAGGTCCGCGCCGGCAGGCACGCTCCGCCGGCACGGCGGCGGCGGCGGGCATCCGCGGTCACCGGAGCCGTCGGTCCCGATCGGCTCGCGCTCTGGGCTGTCGGACTCGGCGTCTTCATGGCCTTCATGGCGGCGGTGACCGCCGGCGCCTGACTGCTCCTGCGTTCGTAGGGTATGCTTACCCCACGTAAGCTAACCCGCAGAGAGTGAAGTCATGAAGAACAAGGAGAGCAGGTTCCAGGTCCACGACGAGCTGACCGCACCCGAGCGCAGCGTGCCCGTGCTAAAGGGCGCCGTTGCCGCTGGGGGGCAGCTGTCGAATCTCATCGGCGTTCTCGCCGGCTCGCCGGCGACGCTGCGCGCCTACGCGCGCTTCCGCTCAGAGCTTCGCAACGGCGCCGTTCCGCTCAAGACCCAGCAGCGGATCGCGCTTGGGGTCGCCGAGCACCACAACAGCGAGTACTCGCTCGCCAACCTGCAGCGCAGCGCGCGCGATGCGGGGCTCGGGCTCGACGAGATCACGCTCGCCCGTGAGTTCGACTCCGGCGATGAGCGCGAAGCCGCGCTGCTCCGCTACATCAAGGCCTGGATGGAGAGCGAGGGCGCTCCCCCGATGCATCTCCACGAGGAGGCGCGCGAGGCGGGTTGGAGCGACGAGCAGATCCTCGAGTCTGTGGCGCACGTCGCTGTCGGTGCTTTCACCAGCATCGTCGCGCGTGCCGGGGACATCCCGCGCGATGCATCGGGCGAGGAGGCGCGGCAGCTACGCGCAGCCTGATCGCTGCCGCGTGACCGAACCACCAGCAGTGTGCTGCGTTACTAGACTCGCCTGATGGCCGCGCCGGCGGCACAGCGGACGAAGATCGCCCAGGAGGAGGCAACCGCGCGCGAAGAGGCGAGCGCGAGAATCGAGGGGCGCGACGGCTGCTGCTCGCTCTACCACCGCTCGGTCGAGCTGATCGGCAAGCGCTGGACCGGAGCCATCCTGCTGGTGCTGATGGATGGTCCGCTGCGCTTCTCGGAGGTGCGCCTGCTGGTGCCCGACCTCTCGGACCGGCTGCTCTCGGAGCGTATGAAGGAGCTCGAGTCCGAGGGGATAGTCGTGCGCCACATCGCCGAGGAGCGGCCGCTGCACGTCGAGTACGGACTCACAGCCAAGGGACGCGCCCTCCAGCCGGCGGTGCACGCGCTCAAGTCCTGGGCGCAGGCGTGGCTCGCTTGACCGAGCAGCCCAGCAGCGCCGCCGACGTCAAGGCGATCGTCGAGGAGCGCGACATCCGCTTCATCCGCTTCTGGTTCACCGACGTCCTCGGCCAGCTCAAGTCCTTCTCGATCAACAAGGCCGAGATCGACGATGCCTTCGAGGGCGGGATGGGCTTCGACGGGTCCTCCATCACGGGCTTCAATGCGATCGAGGAGTCGGACATGATCGCCATGCCGGACGCTTCGACGTTCTCCGTGCTGCCCTGGCGGCCTGAGGAGCAGGGTGTGGCGCGCATGTTCTGCGACATCGTCACGCCCGACCGCGAGCCCTACGAGGGCGATCCGCGCTACATCCTGCGGCGCGCCCTCGCGCGGGCCGCGACGATGGGCTTCGACACCTTCAACGTGGGGCCCGAGCTCGAGTACTTCCTCTTCAAGAGCGCCCGCCCCGAGGGGAAGCCCGAGACGCTCGACGAGGGCGGCTACTTCGACCTGACGACGCTCGACGCCGGCACCGACGTCCGTCGCGAGACCGTGCTGGCGCTCGAGCAGCTCGGCATCCACGTCGAGTACACCCACCACGAGGTGGGCCCTTCGCAGCACGAGATCGACATGCGCTACGCCCCGGCGCTCAAGATGGCCGACGACTGCATGACCTACCGGATCACCGTCAAGGAGTACGCGATGAAGCACGGTTGGCATGCGACTTTCATGCCCAAGCCGCTGTTCGGGGAGAACGGGTCGGGCATGCATACCCACCAATCGCTGTTCGCGGGCGGCCGCAACGCCTTCTACGACGGCAACGACCAGTACTTCCTCTCCGATACTGGCAAGGCCTTCATCGCGGGTCAGCTCAAGCACGCGCGCGAGATCTGCTCGATCTTCGCCCAGTGGGTCAACTCGTACAAGCGGCTCGTCCCGGGCTACGAGGCGCCGGTCTACCTGGCCTGGTCGCGACGCAACCGCTCAGCGCTCGTGCGCGTGCCCCTGTATCACCCCGGCAAGGAGCAGGCGACGCGCGCGGAGCTCCGCTGCCCGGATCCGGCCTGCAACCCCTACCTCACCTTCGCCGCGCTGCTGCAGGCCGGGCTCGAGGGCATCGAGCAGGGCTACGAGCTGCCCGAGCCGATGGAGAAGAACCTCTACCACCTGACACCGGACGAGCGTCGCCGGCTCGGGGTTGAGCAGCTTCCGGAGACGCTCGGGGAGGCGATCGAGCTGAGCTCGGAGTCCGAGCTCGTGCTGCGCACGCTCGGCGAGCACACGTTCAACCGCTTCGTCGAGATCAAGCGCCAGGAGTGGGAGGACTACCGCTGCCAGGTGAGCCGCTGGGAGCTCGACCGCTACCTATCGGTGTTGTAGCGACCAGCGCCCCCGTCCCTAGGAGAGCAGCGCCTCGAGCTCGTCCGGTTCTGTGACCGGCGCCTTGCAGGCAAAGCCCTCGCAGACGTAGGCCGTGGCACGGCCGTCGCGCGGGGTGCGGCCCTCGAGCAGCGGCACGCCGTTCGCCTCGCCGCCGGCGAGCACGACGTGGGGCCGAAAGCGCGATCTCACGACGCGATCGAGCTCGGCACGGTCCTCGCCCACGAGCGCGATCTCCCTGACCTGGGCGCTGTGGAAGTCGAGCGCCTGCAGCAGGTGGCCGAACGCGAGCGGATGCTCACCCGCGACGCGGTGCAGCAGGCGCAGCACCCCGACCGCGCGCTGCTCGTAGGAGTGCTCCCCGGTCAGCGCAGCCAGGCGCAGCAGCCCGAGCGCCGCGCTCGAGTTGCCGGCGGGGATCGGCGTGTCCTCGAGATCCTTGCGCCGCGCGACCAGTTGCTCATGGTCGACCGAGGTCTCGAAGAAGCCCCCGCGCTCCTCGTCGGCGAAGCGTTCGATCATCGTGTCGGCGAGCTCGCGCGCGGCGCGGAACCAGCGCGGGTCGAACGAGGACTCGTACAGGGTCAGCAGCGCTTCGAGCAGGAAGGCGTGGTCCTCGAGGTATGCGTTGAGCCGCGCCTCCCCGTCCTTGAAGCTGCGCAGCAGCCGGCCTTCGGCGTCGCGCGCCCGGCTGAGCAGGAAGTCGGCGCAGCGCACGGCGGCTTCGGCGTAGTCGCTGCGCTCGAGCACCGCGCCCGCCTCTGCGAGGGCGGAGATCATGAGCGCGTTCCAGGAGGTCAAGCGCTTGTCGTCGAGACCGGGCCAGACGCGCCGCGATCGGACGGCATAGAGCCGACGCCGTATCTCCTCGAGGCGCGGCGGCTCGGCGCCGCCGTCGGCGCCGCGCGTGAGGATGTTGCTGCCCTCGAAGTTGCCCGCCGGCGAGGCGCCGAAGAAGCGCAGAGCGTCCTCGATCTCGGATTCGGAGAAGGAGGCATCCTCGTCGCGTGCCTCCTCTCCCTCAGCCGGTGCGCGCCCGCCCTCCGCCGGAGCCCCCTCGCCCCGCAGCGCCTCGACGAGCTCTTCCACGCTCCAGACGTAGAACTTGCCCTCGACTCCCTCCGAGTCGGCGTCGAGCGCGGAGTGGAAGCCGCCCTCGGGGGCGAGCATCTCGCGTAGCGCCCAGTCGAGGGTCTCGCAGCACACCCGCTGCAGGAGCTCGTCGCCGGTCACCTGCCAGCCGTGCAGGTAGGCGCGGGCCAGCAGGGCGTTGTCGTAGAGCATCTTCTCGAAATGCGGGACGAGCCAGTCGGCGTCGACCGAGTAGCGGGCGAAGCCGCCGCCGATCTGGTCGTAGATGCCGCCCGCCGCCATCGCGCGCAGCGTGCCGGCGCTCGCCTCGGTCTCTCCGCGCCGCAGCAGCAGCTCGATCGCCGAGGACATCGGGAACTTGGGCGCGGCGCCGAAGCCGCCGCGCTCGGCGTCGTAGGCGCTCCGCAGCTCGGCCACCGCACCGTCGAGTGCCCGCGGATCGATCGCCTCCTTGGACGGCTCGAGCAGCGCGCCGCCCCGCAGCCGCGTGACGAGCCGGTCCCCGCCGGCGCGGATCTCGGCGCGCCTCGCGGTCCACGCCTCGGCGACGGCCTCGAGCACCTTGCGCCAGGTCGGCATTCCGTGACGCGGCTCCGGCGGGAAGTAGGTGCCGACGTAGAACGGGACCTGCTCGGGCGTGAGGAAGGCGTTCAGCGGCCAGCCGCCGTGGCCGGTCATCGCCTGGCAGGCCTCCATGTAGATCGCGTCGACGTCGGGCCGTTCCTCGCGGTCGACCTTGACGCATACGAAGTGCTCGTTCATGTAGGCGGCGCTCTCCGGATCCTCGAAGGACTCGTGCGCCATCACGTGGCACCAGTGGCAGGCGGAGTAGCCGATCGAGACGAGCAGCGGCTTGTCCTCGGCGCGCGCGCGGGCGAGCGCCTCCTCGCCCCACGGGTGCCAGTCGACGGGATTCTCCCGGTGTTGGAGGAGGTACGGAGAGGTCTCGGCGGCGAGGCGATTGGCCATCGCCGCCCAGGCTAGCCGCGAAGGCTTGCGGCGTCGGTGCCGGCCGTTGGACGATCTCGAAGTTTCTACTGGGTGGGGAGATCGCCGCGCAGCTCCGCGCGCTTGATCTTGCCGCTCGCGGTCTTCGGCAGGCGCTCGACGAACTCGACGAGCCGCGGGTACTTGTAGGGCGCTGTCAGGCGCTTGACGTGCTCCTGCAGCTCGCGGGCGAGCTCGTCGCCGGGCTCTCGCCCCGTGCTCAGGACCACGATTGCGCGCACCACTGCGCCGCGCTGCTCGTCCGGAGCGGCGACCGCAGCCGCCTCGGCGACCGCCGGATGCGAGACGAGCGCCGACTCGACCTCGAACGGCCCGATCCGGTAGCCCGAGGAGATGATCACGTCGTCTGTGCGCCCCTCGAACCAGAGGTAGCCGTCCTCGTCCTGGCGCACGCGGTCGCCCGTGCGCCAGGGCTCGCGCGGACCGCCGCCCGAGCCCTCGCCGCGCGGGTCCTCGCCCCCCGAGCCCTCGCCCCCCGAGCCCTCCCCGCATGAGCGTTCCCAGCCCGCGCCCTTGCCGCGCGGGTCGAGGAAGAACGTCGGCACGGTCGAGGGGTCGACCACGAGCTCGCCCGCGTCGATCCAGACGCCGAAGCCGGGCAGCGGCCTGCCCATCGACCCCGGTCTGACCGGCTCCCCCAGCGGCATGCCCGTCAGCGCGCCCGTCTCCGTCTGGCCGTAGCCGTCGTGGATCGCCAGGCCGGCCTCCTCGCTGAAGCGCTCGATGATCTCGGGGTTGAGCGGCTCGCCGGCGGCCACCGCGTGGCGCAGCGAGGGAAGGCGCCGCAGCGGCGTGCTCTTCGCGATCGTGCGGTACTCGGTTGGGGCCATGCAGAGGACGTTCACGCCCTCGCGCTCGATCGTCTCGAGCCGCGCGGCGGGGTCGAAGCGGGCGTCCTCGATCAGCGCGGTCGCACCGCGCAGCCAGGGGGCGACGAACGCGTTGCGCGCCGACTTCGACCAGCCGCTCGCCGCCGTGCACCAGCAGAGGTCCCCCTCGCGCGCTCCGAGCCAGCTCTCCGCCTGGACGCGCTGGCCCGGCAGGTAGCGCTGGGCGTGGCGGATCGGCTTCGGCTCGCCCGCCGTGCCGGAGGTGAAGACGATCAGTGCGGGCTCCTCCGGATCGAGCTCCACTGCGGGCGCCGGAGGAGAGGCGAGCAGGCGCTCGTCGGGCACGGCGATCAGCGTGCCGCTGAAGCCAGCCTCGGCCACGACGTCGAGGTTGCGCTCGTCGGCGATCACCGCGCGCGGCTCGACCGCGTCCATGCGCACGCGCAGATCGGCGGAGCGCAGCATCTCGGCACACGGGAGGACCACCGCCCCGAGACGGAAGCAGGCGACCATCGCCAGTACCCACTCTGGGCGGTTGCCGACGAGTGTCATCACCACGTCTCCGCGCTCGACCCCGCGCGAAGCCAACGCTCCCGCGAGGCGGCCGGCCGAGTCGCTCATCTCGGCGAAGGTGAGGCGGCGGCGGGAGCCGTCGGCGGCGAGCGCCACGAGCGCGATTCGCTCGCCGGGGGCACGATCGACGACATCGCGGGCGAAGTTCACGGCGCCGATCGTAGGGCGAGCGCGACGACCGACCACGCCGGCGCGGGCCGATGGCGCCGATCCGGGCGCGACCTTGCAAATCCCGCACGTTGCAGGAATCTGCGTGGTCCTCAGGAAGGCCGACCCGATTGCCGATTGCTTCGTCGAGATCATCTGCTACGTTTCGCCACGCCTAATCCGTGCCCAGCACGGAGCGGGGGACCCGGTAGTGGGGCTAATCCTCTCCCTTGGAGGGGAAGCGCGAGCTCTTTCAGCGCTAGCCCGTCAGCTAACCCCGCAGGCAGACGAAAGAGACTGTGCCCGCCCTGCTTCGACACCTGCCTTGGATCGTCACGTGCCTCGTGGCGCTCGTGTTCCTGATCGCGCCGACCGGCGCGACGGCGACCCCCACGAGCGGGGGCTCCTCACCCGACGCCGAGGAGGGCTCCGACTCCGATCGTTCCACGTCGCGCCGCGGCTCCGACGACGACGACAAGGGAAGTGACGACGGCCGCTCGGATCCCTACGACGGTCCCAGGGCCCGCGTCGTGAACGGCAAGGCGATTGCGCCCAAGGGCGCGCCGCGTGAGGTCAAGGAGTTCATCGCGGCGACCAACCAGATCGTGACCAAGGGCTACCGCTACGGCGGCGGCCACGCGAAGATCGAGGACAGCGCTTACGACTGCTCGGGCACGATCTCCTACGGCCTGATCGAGGCGGGGCTGCTCAAGTCGCCGCTGGCCTCGGGCCCCTTCTCGACCTGGGGCGACTCCGGCGCCGGCGAGTGGATCACCATCTACGCCAATTCAGGCCACGCCTTCGCCGTTGTGGCTGGGTTGCGGCTCGACACGGGCTATCGCACCGACGCGGTCACGCGCTGGGGCGGCAAGTCGGGCAAGGGCCCGCGCTGGGACGCCGTGCGCTCGACGAGCGGCTTCGTCGCACGCCATCCCTCCGGCTTCTAACCGCACGCCCTCCGAGGCACTTGGCCGGCGGCGGGCGGGGCCCTAGACTGACGCGCGCAGTCGCCCGAGCCCAAGCGAGACACAGCAGGAGGGTCAGACATGGCCGTCGCCGCCACGCCGCACGCCGATAAGACCGAGGAGCAGCGCGCGATTACGGAGATGGTGCGCCAGTTCGTCGACGAGCAGGTGCTGCCGATCGCCGAGCAGCACGACCACGAGGACACCTTCCCCGAGGCCGTCGTCGAGCAGATGAAGGAGCTCGGGCTCTTCGGCGTCACGATCCCCGAGGAGCACGACGGCATGGGCCTCGACCTGACGACCTACGCGATGATCGTCGAGGAGCTCTCGCGCGGCTGGATCTCGATCTCCGGAATCGTCAACACGCACTTCATCGGCTCCTACCTGCTGGGCAAGTTCGGCACCGACGAGCAGCGCGAGCGCCTGCTGCCGCGGATGGCAACCGGCGAGATCCGGGCCGCGTTCTCGTTGTCTGAGCCCGGGCTCGGCTCGGACGTGCAGGCGATCTCCACGCGCGCCAAGCAGGACGGAGACGACTGGGTCATCGACGGCCAGAAGATGTGGGTCACCAACGGCCTGCGCTCCGGCCTCGTCTTCCTGCTCGCCAAGACCGATCCCGACGCGAGCCCGCCCTACAAGGGGATGACCTGCTTCATCACCGAGAAGGAGCCCGGCGCGGCGACGGGGGAGGGCCCCTACGCCGGTTTGACCGTTCCGCCGCAGATCAAGAAGATGGGCTACAAGGGCGTCGAATCGACCGAGCTCGTCTACGAGGGCTATCGCTGTCCGGCGGGCAACATCCTCGGCGGCGAGGAGGGCGTCGGCAAGGGCTTCGGCCAGATGATGGACGCGCTCGAGGTCGGCCGCGTGAACGTGGCCGCGCGCGGGGTGGGGATCGCCCAGCGCGCGCTCGAGCTCGCCCTGCGCTACGCGCAGGAGCGCAAGACCTTCGGCAAGCAGATCGCCGAGCACCAGGCGATCCAGTTCAAGCTCGCCGACATGGCCACCAAGGTCGATGCGGCGCGCCTGTTGACGATGAAGGCCGCCCGCCTCAAGGACGCCGGCGAGCGCTCCGACCTCGAGGCGGGCATGGCGAAGCTGTACGCCTCAGAGGCCGGCAAGGAGGTCGTCGAGGATGCCTTCCGCATCCACGGCGGCTACGGCTACTCCAAGGAGTACGAGATCGAGCGCCTCTACCGCGACGCCCCGCTGCTCCTGATCGGTGAGGGCACCTCCGAGATCCAGCGCATGGTGATCGGCAAGAAGCTGCTGCAGCGGCACAAGATCTGAGGCGCCGCTCAGCCGCGCAGCCGGCGATGCGAGTGCATCGCCGTGGCCTTGACCCGGTCGACCAGTGGCCGCTCACCCGGTCGGCGCGGCGAGAGCCGCCCGAGCCGGTCGATCGCCAGCATGCTGGTCCGCACCTGACGAGTATCGGCACTCGGGCTGAGACCTTGATTGGAGCGTCGCGACGACCGGCTACTCAGCCGGGATGCTCATCCGAGGCTGCGCCATGCCTCGTGCGCGATCTGGGCGCATAGCTGCTCATGGTCTTCGCTGGCGTCCAGGCGAATCGCTCCGAGGATCGCATGCTCCTCGCGGTATAGACGAACCTGCGTGCCGAGCTCCTCCGAGGACCAGCCGTCGTCTTTGCGTGCTGCCGAGGCCTCGGACGGGAGGTCCAGAAAGAACGACCGCGTGGGGCGTGGGGACAGGCGAGCTATCAAGCCGCGCTGCAGGCGGAAAGACGGTGCCTCACCGTAGAAGAAGTGCAACCGAGCCACGGAGTCCAACACGTAGCGATCGCAGATCACGACCCGTCCGCGGACCGCGTGCTGGACGACCGAGCGCCTGTGTGAGAGGCCGTTGGCCAGGGCGACGAGCGTTGCCCAAGCGTGGTTTACGAGTGGACTGCGCTGGCGGAGCACGCTTGCAGGATTGGGTGCCCGGCCACGCCGCAGAGCATCATTCGGCGGGTGGTGTAGGGAGCCGAAGGGATGCAGGAGTCGCCGTGCGGACCTTGCCAGGCGAGCGAGCCAGCGGTTGGAGGCCAGCGGCGTCCAGACTATGGCGGCATCGTAGCCCAGTTGCTCGAGCGACGCCTGCAACGCACGCGCCTGGGTGCTCTTGCCCGATCCGTCGACCCCCGAGAGTGCGAGCACGCGTGGCCGGCACGCGCGCTTTGCGGCTTGCAACGTGCGTTGACCGAGCCCGCGTACGCGGGCGTCGCGCTCGATTGCTCGGCGAACAGCTCGGAGATCCTGCTCTACGCGCCATGCCGCGGCGCGCCGCTCCGCGTTACGCCACGCCGCGGGATCGGCGGTCAGCGCGTCTTGCAGTCGTCGCCGGCGTGCGGGCGTCAACTCCGCGCCCTGCGAGGTTCGTCGCGCGGCGATCAGCAGCCGATGATGGACAGCGGGTGCGCTGAGGTTGACGAAGCCGTCGACCGGCGAGGCCTCTTCGAACAACGCCGCCAGCTCAGATTCCGGCAGTCCCCACGCCTCCGCGGACGCGAGATCGACGGCCACGGCGGTGCATCCGGCGAATCGGACGTGCTCGCCGCGCTGGTTGACGAAGCCGGCTCCATGCAACCGTGCGGCGATCGCCTCCTCGGCAGCGGATCGGGCGAGAACGTCCAGGTCGCGGCCTGCTGGCGGCAGTGAGCCGAAGACGACAACGGGCTCGCCAGCAGCATCATCGACGAGCGCGGCGGCGTCGAGCCGTGCGCTGGCGGAGACGTCTAGCCGTGTGCTCAGACGTCGAGCGAGAAGCGCGCGTAGACATCGTCCAAGAGCGCGTTCGTATCGCTGAGCTCGAAGTGCGTGCGGAGAAAGTCGTCCGTAGCGTCCCGCGGCTTGCCCTTGAGGGCCATGTTGATGGCCATGAGGCGCGCCTCGTCGTAGCGGTCGGCCCCCGCACCGGCATCAGCCCCCGGACCGA
>JBBSNQ010000031.1:0-10411 GCA_038232575.1 Solirubrobacterales bacterium
TCGAGGGAGCTGTCCAGGCGGGAATGGACCGGCTCGCGGCTCGCCGCAGCTTCCCGATCTTCGGCTAGCGGCCCGGAGCGGAGATCCAAGCGCTCGGCGCGCCGCCGGCAGGGGGCTCTCGATGCGGCTGAGCCTGCCGGCACCGCGGAGAGAGCCACGAGCAGGGCGCCTGTGCGGCGGCGCGGTGCCTGATCATGCGCGCTGGTTCGCTTGCTCTCCGCGCCCACGCCGTCTCCTCGTGTGGCGGTCAGGTCAGCCTCCCCCGGGGCTAGGGACTGGCTTCGTGAAGCCTATGAGGCGGCGCCGACCTCCTTCGCGCGCTGGCGCTCTGGGTCGATCACTACGACGTTCCAGGCGAGCCCGAGCCCTCGAAGCGTGCGGATCACGAGCCCGGAGGGGTCGACCTCCCACCAGCGCATGCCCTGCACGGCCGCGCGCGGGAAGGCGTGGTGGTTGTGGTGCCACGCCTCGCCGAGCGAGGGAAGCGCGAGCCAGGCGAGGTTGGTCGACTCGTCCTCGATGTCGAACCGGCGCCGGCCGAGAAAGTGGCACAGCGAGTTGATGCTCCAGGTCACGTGGTGCAGCAGGAAGATCCGTACGAAGCCGCCCCAAAGGAGCGCCGTGAGCGCACCGGCCAGCGTGCCGGTCAGCAGGTAGCCGAGCGCGAACGGCAGCCCCAGGCTGAGCGCCACCAGCGCCGGGAAGGCGCGGCTGAGCGTACGCATGCCCGGGTCCTCGACGAGGTCCTTCGCGTAGCGGCGGCGGTCGGCGCGGCCCTGCTCGTTAATGAGCCAGCCGACATGCGCGTGGGCGAGTCCCCTCAGCGAGCCGCGCAGCCCACCGCCGAAGCCGTGATGCGGGCTGTGCGGGTCCCCCTCCTGATCGGTGTGCGCGTGGTGCTTGCGATGGTCCGCCACCCAGTGGATCACGGGCCCCTGGACCGACATCGAGCCGAGCGCCGCCAGCACGTACTGGATCGGCCTGTAGGTGTTGAATGCGCGGTGGGTCAGCAGGCGGTGGAAGCCGATCGTCACGCCGAAGGCAGTCGACACGTACATCACGCCCGCGATCGCGAGATCGGTCACGCCGACGAAGTCGTTCCAGAGCAGCACCACGGCCGCGATCACCGCCAAGAACGGCACGATCACCGCGAGCAGGTTCGTGACCCGCTGGACGGTCGGCATCTCGGAGGCGGAGACGGCCGGCGCGTGCTGAGATGCTGATGTGTCCTCGACTGCGGATGCGGACTGAGCCCCGGGTGCGTGCTGAGCTGCTGGTGCTTCCTGAGTGGTAGTCGTCATGATTCGACATTAGCCATGATCGTGTGGTGTCGTCTCATACCTAAAGCCCAGCCGAACGGGCCTCGCGTTGTCACATCTCAACAAGAACTGCGACGCTACGGGCATGCCTGTAAGGCCCTCGCTAGCCGCACGCCCATGGGAGGCGCTGCCAGTCGACATCGGAACCGTGCTGCGGCTGGACCTGGTCAGGACGAGCGACGAGGTGATCGCCGCCATCCGCGCCGACGTGCCCGCCTACGCACGCCCACTCGAGGGGTCTTTCGGCCGAGCGGTGCGCACCGGGGTCGAGCAGGCACTGCGGCAGTTCGTCGAGATGCTGGGCCAACGGGGCGGGACCGGATACCCGGCCCGCGACATCTACGTCGAGCTCGGCCGCGGCGAGGCGCGCCAGGGGCGCAGCCTCGAGGCCCTGCTCGCTGCGTACAGGATCGGGGCGCGGGTTACCTGGCGCCGAATCGCCGAGGCGGCGCACGCAGCAGGTCTCGACCCCGAGACGGTCTCGACGCTCGCCGAGTCGATCTTCGCCTACATCGACGAGCTCTCCGCGCAGTCGGCCGAAGGCCATGCGGAGGAGCAATCGGCCGCCGCAGGCGAGGCGGAGCGCCGCCGCCGCGCGCTGCTGGCGATGCTCGTACAGGCGCGGCCGGCCGAACCTGAGGCGGTCGAGGCGACCGCGTCCGAGGCCGGCTGGAGCCTGCCGGTAACGCTCGCGGCGCTCGTATGGCGCGACTCCGATGACCGGCTCTCCGCACGGCTGCCGCTCGGATCGATCACGGCCCCGGTCGAGGACCGGATGTGCGCCCTGGTGCCCGACGCCGGCGCGCCCGGCCGCCGGCAGGAGCTGGCGCAGGCCGTGCGCGGCTCGGCGGCGGTGCTCGGACCGATCGTACCGTGGCCCGAGGCCAGGCGGAGCTACGAGCGAGCGCTTGCCGGCGAGCAGCTGCTCGCCGATGGACTGCTCTCCGAGAGCGGGCTCGTGGTCGCGGACGAGCATCTCTCAACGCTGCTGCTCCACCACGATCGCGCGCTCGTGCGCGAGCTCGCCGAGCTGCGCTTGGCTCCCCTCCAAGAGCGCGCGCCAGCCGCCCGCGCCCGGCTCGCCGAGACGCTGGCCGCGTGGCTCGACAACCAAGGGCGCGTAGCCGAGGTCGCCACGCAGCTCGGGATCCATCCCCAGACAGTGCGCTACCGCCTCGGACAGCTGCGCGCGGACTTCGGCGACGCGCTCGAAGACTCAGAGCGCCGCTTCGAGCTTATGATCGCCCTCAGAGCGCACTAGCCGGTCCAGTCGGCTACGCCCGAGCCGCCCCACCTGACACCTCCAGCCCCGGTACGGTCGAGCAACTCGTGATAAGCGCGTCCCACGTTGCGGCAACGTACGGACGACCTCCCAGCACGCTCGGAGCGGAGTTCCTGTGGCCACCAGAGAAGATGAAGTCACGCGGCGCCTAGTCGAGGCTCTGCGTGGCTGTGGCCCGGCGACGACGCGCCGTTTCCTGCGGGATGTGGTTGGCTTCTGGGATGCGGAAGCGCTGATCCTGCTCGAGACGAAGATCGGTTCGGGAAGCCTGGGCTCCAACCAGCTCGTCGGGCACGCCATCGTGGGCGCGCTCGAGGTCCCCGACGAGAACCTCGTCTGGACTTCCGAGGAGATTCCGCCGGGGTTCGCCGTCGCCTCCTGGGATCACGTACGCGGCTGGCTCGGCCGTGAGATCTCCGCCTTCGACGATCACCTCGACCCTGATGCCGCGTCTCATCTCGCGGCCTTCCTCCGAAGCGAAGCTGTGTGCGCTGCGGACGCGTCGAAGCCCCCCAACGGAACGGCGGCCGTCCCGTTAGGCGCTCGGCGATGCTAGGTAAGCGTGCCCGCCGCGCGGTGCAGGTCGCCACGATGGATGATGCGTGCGATCCGGCGTCCGTGGGCCACTCCGGGCGGCCGCTCGCCCGGAGTCATTTCGCGATGGAGAATGCGCATCTCCCCGATCCGGAGGCGTCGCCACAGCGCGCGGCCGCGGAGCGCACGATCGTCGGCGTTGGCGGGCAATGGATCTTCGCTAAGAGTCCGCTCGATCGCTTTCACCAAGCGCCGCCGATCCACTGCGCTGAGAGCGCGTAGGTCGCGCTCAGCGCGCCCGCTGAGATCGACGTGAACTGCGGCCACGTGCGCCTATGCGCTGCCCGCCACGTCGAGGTCGGCGACGACGTCAGCCAATGGACGAGTGCGTCCGCTGCGGCCGTCCTCATCAGCCTCGTCCATGCTGGCCACGAACTCCGGGGCGTTGGCCAGGATGAAGTCCTCCAGGGCATCCTCGTCACACTTTAGTGGCCCCGCCTGGCGTGCTCGACGCGTAGCTGCGCGAGGTAGTGCTGCAACGCGTCACGGAGAAGCTCGGAGCCGTCTACGCCCAGAACCTCGGCCCACCGCTTGACCTCCGCGGCCTCGCTCTCCGACAGTCGAAGGTCAATGTCCCTCACGCGCCGATGATGCACGCTGGAAGGGGATCGCGGAGTACGTAGAGTCCGCTTCGTGTCCCGACCATTCGCAGATCAGCAGCTCGCGGAGTGGGTCTCGCAGCCCTCTCCCGCCTTCGCCGAGCGCGACGTAGCGACCATGCGCGAGGGGATCGCGCAGCGTGCGCGAGGACGCCCGGCCGGGCCGGAGCTGCACGCGGTCCGCGATCTGCAGATCGAAGAGCTCGCCGCGCGCCTGTACCGTCCCGCGGCCGGCCCCTTGTCGCTGGTCGTCTACCTGCACGGCGGCGGCTGGACGATCGGCAGCATCGAGTCCTACGATCGGATGTGCCGCCGGCTGGCGGAGAGCTCCGGAGCGGCCGTGCTGGCGCTCGAGTACCGGCTCGCGCCCGAGCACCCGTGGCCGGCATCGGTGGACGACACCGTCGCCGCGCTGCGCTGGGTGGCGTCGGCGCCGGCCGAGCTCAGCGAGGCACCGAGTGCTGTGGCCGTCGCGGGCGACAGCGCCGGCGCGACGCTCGCCGCGCTGGCCTGCCTGCGCTTGCGCGACGAGCATCCCGCGGCGCTGCCCGACCTGCAGCTGCTCATCTACGCGAACACGGACCTCACCGGGGCTCTCTCTTCGAAGCGCGAAGCGGTCGGCGCAGCGTCCGACGCCGAGACCGAGCGCTTCTTCATCTCCCAGTGGGTGCCCGACGAATCGCGCCGAGCCGATCCCGGTGTCAGCCCCCTGCACGCCCACGATCTCTCAGGCTTGCCGGGCGCGCTGATCGTCTCCGCCGAGCTCGACCCGCTGTGCGATGACTCCGAGGCCTACGCGAACCGGCTGCGCGACGCGGGCGTCGAGGTCGAGCTGCGCTGCGAGTCCGGCCTGATCCACAACTTCATGCAGCTGGACGAGATCTCGGCCGCGTGCGCCGCCGCCGCCGATCGCGTTGCGGCCGACCTGCGCACCCGCCTCGGCGCAGCCTGAGGCCAGGCGCCGGCCATCACCCAGTCGAAATCCGCAGCGCAACCGTCACTCGAGATCGAACGCGGCCCGGATCGCGACCGACAGTGCGGGCTCCTGGCCTGGGAGCAGGCGTCCGATCTGGCGCCCAAGTGCGTCGGTGGGCACCGTGGCGATGTTGTCGCAGCTGACAACCCCATCGCTTTCCAGACCGTTGACCACGCCGACGGGCACCTCCGTCGAGAGACCGCGAATGGTCGTCGTGATCGGAGCCACGGTCACGCGCGCGAGATGTGGCCGAACGAGCTCGCGCGTGAGGATGAGCACCGGCCTGATCCGGTCGAGCTGCGCGGTGTGGATCGCGCGCACTACTCGAGGTCGAGCGGCTCGCGTGCCATGTGCTCCGCGAGCGCCTGCAAATCCCGATCGTCATCTGCGGCAGCGAGGATCGCGGCATCTCGTGCGGCGACCAGCCGGCGACGCTCACGCTCCAGGGCCCGGGCCACGACGGCCGCCCGGCTGGCGGCGGTCCCGCTGCCGACCATCTCGTCCACGAACGCGACGAGATCCTCCGGAAGCCGAACCGCGATCTGCCTGCTCATCCCAAAATGGTAGCAGATTGGGATGCCGCCTCCAGCGCCTGCACCGGGGGGTCGCGCCGTTGCTGAAGCCTCGGTGCGCACTTGACATGCAGGTGAGATGCGTGCATCATGATTGCATGGGCTTGATTCAGATACGAAACGTTCCGACAGAGGTGCATCGGACCCTGAAGGTTCGCGCCGCAGCTCAGGGGACGTCGCTCAGCGACTACCTCCTCAGAGAGGTCACGCGGGTCGCACGGACGCCGACTCCCGAGGAACTCGATGAGCGGATCCGGTCGCGTACTGGAGCCGGGATCAGCACGGAGGACATCATCGCCGCGCGCGACGCCGGCCGACGGACGTGAGGTGGGTCGTCGACGCCTCGAGCGTCGTCGCGTACCTGCTCGGCGAAGCCTCTGACGCGGAGAGAAACGGAATGCTCGACGACGTCCACGCCCCCGGGCTCGTCGATGTCGAGGTGACGGCGACGCTACGGAGCCTGCTCCGCGGCCGCAAGGTTGAGCTCCCAGACGCGGAGCGAGGTCGCGTGGAGCTGGCACAGCTCGGTGTCCGTCGCCATCCCGACACGTACCTCCTTCGCCGGGCTTGGGAGCTACGCGACACCTGCACCACCTACGACGGCCTCTACGTGGCGCTCGCCGAGGTTCTCGACGCCACACTCTTGACCCGTGACGCCCGACTATCGCGGGGCGTCGAGAGACTCGTCGAGGTCGTGTCGCCGGACTCACCGAGAGCCAGTCCCCCGCGCTACGGACGTTAGTCTCGCCTCCTTGGCAGCCGACGAGCTCCAGGTACTCGGGATGGCGGGCAGCCTCCGGCAGTGGTCGCTGAACCGCGCGCTGCTGCGAGCTGCCGCCGCGGTCGCGCCCGAGCGCATCACGGTCGAGGTCTTCGAGCTCGCCGAGGTGCCGCCGTACAACGGCGACCTGGACGAATCGCTCGGCGGCGGTCCGGACCCGCACTCGGTGCGCGAGCTCAAGGACCGAGTCGAGGCCGCCGACGCGCTGCTGCTCATCTGCCCCGAGTACAATTGGGGTCCGAGCGGGGTGCTCAAGAACGCGATCGACTGGATCTCGCGGCCGGCTGGCAGCTCGCCGCTTGCCCACAAGCCAATCGCGCTGGCAGGCGCCTCGCCGGGACCGGCCGGCACCGGACGTGCGCAGCTCGCGCTGCGGCAGAACCTGCTCTCGACCAAGTCGTACGTGCTGCAGGAGCCGGAGGTCCAGCTGGGCGGCGCCGGCAAGCTGTTCGACGAGCAGCTCGAGCTGATCG
Organism: Solirubrobacterales bacterium; assembly: GCA_038232575.1. Taxonomy (GTDB): domain Bacteria; phylum Actinomycetota; class Thermoleophilia; order Solirubrobacterales; family Thermoleophilaceae; genus JACCZP01. Next base: position 6,597 of record JBBSNQ010000031.1, read on the forward strand.
ACGAGCAGTCGCGCGAGCTCGTCGTCCAGCAGCTCGACGCGCTCGCCGAGTGGACGCAGCGCCACGCGCGCGCGGCGGCGTGAGGCGCGGGCGTAGAGCAGCGCCATGAGGGTCGCCTACGTCTTCTCGACCTCGGGCCATACCGCGAGCTACAAGCTCGGTCAGATGATCCTGCCCCAGCTCGAGCAGGGGATCCACGGCGCCGAGGTGGCCGGCATGTTCTTCTTCGACGACAACGTCTACGTGCTGCGCGCCGGAGATCCGCTCGGTGAGCGTCTCGGGCAGGTGGCCGAGCGCGAGGGCATGCTGCTGATGCTCTGCGACCGCTGTGCGCTCGAGCGCTCGCTGGCCGAGGGCGAGTCGCCGGCCGCGCGCCCGAGGGACACAGTTCGCGGCGTCCAGGTCGGCTGCTTCCCGGACCTCTACGCCGCGCTCTCGGCGAGCCCGCCGGACCAGGTCATCACGCTGTAGCGCTACGCGACAGCCTCAGAGCAGCGAGGCCGTCAGTCCGTTGTCGACCGTGTAGGTGCCGCCCGAGCAGAGGCTCGCGCGCTCGGAGGCGAGGAAGGTGACAAGGCCCGCTACGTCGGCGGGCTTGCCGTAGCCACCCTGGGCCTGCTCGAGCAGCTCATCCAGGTCGAGGCCGCTGAGCTCCGCGAACCGATCCTTGTTCGCCCCGACCATCGGCGTCTCGATGAAGCCCGGGCAGACGGCGTTCACGCGGACGCCGGGCTCGCGCAGCTCGAGCGCCGCGGTCCGGCACAGCGAGATGACGCCCGCCTTGGCCGCGGCGTAACTCGCCGCGAACGGGTATCCGGCCTTGCCTGTAATCGAGGAGATGGCGACGATGGAGCCGCCGCCGGAGGCGACCATGGCAAGGGCAGCGTGCTTCAGCGTCACGAAGACGCCGTCGAGGTTGACCGAGGTCACCGAGCGCCAGTCCTCGAGGCTGTTCTCCACGACCGGAGCCACGTTGACGACGCCGGCGTTCGCGACCGCGATGTCGAGGCCGCCGCCGATCTCCACCGCGCCCTCCACGAACGCGGCCATCGGCGCGTCGTCGCGCACGTCGCAGGCAATCGCCCGAGCCGCCCCGATCTCCTCCGCAGCCTTCTCGATCGCCGCGGCGTCGAGGTCGGAGACGACCACGGTCGCGCCCTCGGCGATGAGCCCCTCCGCGCAAGCGCGGCCAATCGAGCCGACAGCGCCCGTGACGATCGCCGTCTTCCCGTCGAGGATCCCCATCAGAGCGCGCTCGCTGGGATCGAGACTTCCATCAGAGCGCGCTCGCGGTCATGGCGTTGTCGAGCACGAAGGTGGCGCCGGTGACGAAGGTCGAGTCCTCGGAAGCCAGATAGCACACAGCTTCCGCGACCTCCGGGGCCGTGGCGGGACGCCCCTGCTTGGTCGCGATGACCTCATCCCAGCTGATCGGCAGGACACCCTCGTAGGCGCTCTCGAGGCGGTCGAGCATCCCGGTCCCGATCAGCCCGGGCGCGACCGCGTTGACGCGGATTCCCATCTCGCGCAGCTCGCGGGCGGCGGTCTCCGTCATGCGCAGTACCGCAGCCTTGCTCGCGCAGTAGGCACCGAGCATCGGCACCCCGCCGGTGCCGGCGATCGAGGCGAGGTTGACGATCGTCCCGCCTCCTCCTTCGACCAGTGCGGGCACGGCGGCCTTCATGCCAAGGAAGACGCCCTTGACGTTGATGCTCATGATCCGGTCGAAGTCGGACTCCTCCATCTCGACGAGCGGCGCCGTGATCTCGATGCCCGCGTTGTTGACCATCGCGTCGAGCCCGCCGAGCGCGTCGACTGTCGCCTGCACGGCGGCCCCGAGCTGCTCGGCGGAGCTCACGTCGCAGCTCGTGGCGGCGGCGCCTTCGCCGAGCTCGCCCGCTACGCGGGCGGCGGCGTCGGCGTCCACGTCCGAGCACATCACGCGCGCGCCCCGCTCCGCGGCCAGCCGAGCGATCGCCTCGCCGATTCCCCGGCCCGCACCGGTCACGTGGAGGCGCTTGCCATGCAGATCCTTCACGGGCAGGGACACTACTCCGACCGCGTTCGGTCAGACTCTGAGCGGCTCACCCGCGGGTCAGTGCCAACTCGACGATCGAAGGGACACCAGATGCAGCTCGCAATGGTCGGACTCGGACGCATGGGCGCCAACATAGTGCGGCGCCTGATGCGCGACGGACACGAATGCGTCGTCTACGACATCGACCAGGACGCCGTCAAGGAGCTCGAGGGCGAGGGCGCGACCGGCGCGAGCTCGCTCGAGGATCTCGCCGGCAAGCTCGAGCTCCCGCGCGCGGTCTGGGTGATGGTGCCCGCCGCCTTCGCCGGCGACACGGCGGAGCAGCTCGCGCCGCTGCTCGACAGCGGCGACATCATCATCGACGGCGGCAACAGCTACTACCGCGACGACATCGACCGCGCGGCGGCGCTGCGGCCGAAGGGCATCCACTACGTCGACGTCGGCACTAGCGGCGGCGTGTTCGGCCTCGAGCGCGGCTTCTGCCTGATGGTCGGGGGCGACGCCGAGGCCGTCGAGCATCTCGAGCCGCTGCTCGCGAGCATCGCTCCGGGGGTCGAGAGCGCGGAGCGCACGCCCGGCCGCGAGGGCGAGCCCTCACCCGCCGAGCAGGGCTACCTGCACTGCGGGCCAAACGGCGCCGGCCACTTCGTGAAGATGGTCCACAACGGCATCGAGTACGGCATCATGGCCGCCTACGCCGAGGGGCTCAACCTGCTGCACAAGGCAAACGCCGGCAGCGAGGAGCGCCTCCAGGACGCCGAGACCGCTCCGCTCAGCGACCCGCAGTACTACCAGTACGACCTCGACATCCCCCAGGTCGCCGAGGTCTGGCGCCGCGGTAGCGTGATCGCCTCATGGCTGCTCGACCTGACCGCGAGCGCTCTGCAGAGCTCGCCCAAGCTCGAGGATTTCGAGGGGCGGGTCTCGGACTCCGGCGAAGGCCGCTGGACGACACTCGCGGCCGTCGACGTCGGCGTCCCGGCGCACGTGCTGACCGCGGCCCTCTACGAGCGCTTCAGCTCGCGCGGTGAGGCCGACTTCGGCGACCGGCTGCTCTCGGCGATGCGCCAGGAGTTCGGCGGCCACCACGAGCGAGGGTGAGCAGGCAGCCAGGAGCGGCAGCGGTCGCCGCCGCTGCCTCCTTCGGTCTCGGGGCTCCTACCAAAGAGTCTCGACCGCCTCGAAGCTACGCATCGCGTCGTCTGCGGTAACCAGGACCAGCTCGTGCTCGAGCGCCGTAGCGACGATGAAGCGATCCGCGGGGTCCACGGACCCGAAGCCCTCGAGCGCCTCGCTGCGAAGCGCGATGCCGTGACTCAACGGCACCGCGGTGAGCGCGGACCGACGCAGCGCGTCGAGCACCCACGCGGTGGGCGTCGGGTACAGCGAGAGTCGACCCTTACGGGCAAGCACCAACGTCTCCCAGGTCGAGACCGGCGACAGGTGCAGCGAGCTGTCTCGTCGGGCCACGGCACGCTCGGCATGGTGCGAGAGCCGTTCGGGCGCGAGCAGCCGCCAGAGCCACACATGCGTGTCGAGGAGCAGCCTCACTCGTCGAGGGCATGCCAGTCGCCGGAGTTGGCCGCGGGTGCGACAAGGTCCCCGACGATCTCGCCGCCGGCCCGCATCGCCCCGCGCCAGTCCTCGTCTCGCTCGGCCGAGACCGGCGTCAGCTGCGCGACCGGCGCGCCACGTTTCGTGATCACGATCGACTCACCGGATGCGCCGACCTCGTCGAGTAGGGCCAGGCAGCGCTGCTTGAACTCTCCGGCGGCGA
>JBBSNQ010000032.1:0-10352 GCA_038232575.1 Solirubrobacterales bacterium
CCTCGTCGGGCAAGGTGTGGCTGTCCTTCAGCGAGTTGCGGCCCGGTGACACCTCGGACTCGCGCTCCTGCTCGTAGTTGCTCGAACCGCGGCTGTAGGCGCCGCCATAGCTGCCGCCCCCACTGCCACCGGAGCCACCTCGGCCACCGGAGCCACCGCCGTAATCGCCGCCACCCGACCCGCCGCCGTACAGCGGCCCCCGGCCGTAGCCAAAACCGCCGGGCTGGCCCGGGTCACCGCGGTTTCGGCTCGGGTTCGTGTAGTCGATCGGCGCCTTGTTGAGCACGAAGATCGGCCGCTCGCGATCGGAGATGTTCTCCCCCTGCACGCGGCGCTGGAACGAGAGCACGGTCACGGCCGCGTTGGGTATCCGCTCCGAGCCCGCGTTCTTGACGACGATCTTCATCGTCGAGGTCTTGGCCACCGATTGATCGCCGGTCGGGAAGCTGGCCTCCAGGACCTGCACCGGGTAGCTCTTCGCCTCCACGCCCGCGTCCTGGCGCATCCCTCCGCAGCCGGCGAGCAGCAGCGCCAACGCACCGAGCGACAGCGCTGCCCGCGCGGGACTCGACCTGAGCTCTCCTCCTCGCATGCTGGGCCCAACATAGCAGCGACGGTGGCCTGCGCGCGCCGGTTCAACGCCCGGTTCCGCAACTGTTTGCCCGACCGCTTGCCACCCGCTGCGGGAACCGCCGCGTTCGCGCCCCCCGACTGATACCGTTGCGGGTTGCCAGGAGCAGTTGCCATAGCGTAAGCTAGGTCAGTCAGCGGTAGGCTTTGCCGCCGTAGCGTGAGGAGGAGTCCCCGTGGTTCGAGCAGCTGCCGATCGTACCTTCCTACCGGTCAAGAACTTCCTCGAGGAAGTTGGCGACATGATGATCCTGACCGGCAAGACCATCAGCTCGGCGCTGCGCCCGCCCTATCCGTACGGCGGGGAGTTCGTGCAGCAGTTCCTGTTCACGTTCAGGCTCTGCTGGTTCCCGCTGCTGATCTCGACGGTTGCCTTCGGCTATGCGGCGCCCGGCCTGCAGGCGGGCAACTTCCTCGTGCTCTTCGGCGCCCTCGATCGCCTGGGCGGCTTCTTCGTGCTTGCCTCGATCCGGGAGTTCTCGCCCTTCGTGTGCGCGATCGTGCTCGCCGGCGTGGCCGGCACGGCGATCACCGCCGACCTCGGCGCGCGCAAGATCCGCGACGAGCTCGACGCGCTGCAGGTGCTCGGCGTCGACCCGGTCAAGAACCTCGTGGTACCGCGCTTCCTCGCGCTGATGATCGCGACGGGCCTGTTCAACATCTACGCGCTGCTGTTCGGCATCTTCGGCGGCATGGTCGCCTCGCTCACCTTCAACGCGCCGCTCGGGCCGTTCTTCGCCACACTGCTCAACAACGCCTCGATCCCCGACCTGTGGGGCTCGGTGATCAAGACCACGCTCTTCGGCGCGATCATCGCGATCGTCTGCTGCTACAAGGGCATGACCGCCTCGGGCGGCGCCGAGGGCGTGGGGCGGGCGGTGAACTCCGCGGTCGTGATCGCCTTCCTCGGCATCTTTGCCTTCAACTACGCCTTCACGCAGGTGCTGCTGGCGACCCATCCCGAGATCTCGATCCTCAAGTAGCCGATGAGCTCGATTCTCGACCCGATCAAGAATGCGATCAGCGTCACCGGCGACATCGTCAAGTTCTGCGGCACGGTCCTCGGACAGGTCTTCGGCGGCCGCGTCTTCCAGTTCTTCGGCGAGGCGCTGCGCCAGTCGGGCGTGCTCATCCTCGGCTCGGCGCTTGTCATCTGGTCGCTCGCGTTCATCCTCGGGCTCACCTGCGGGATCGAGGGCGCGTACTTCAACCGCTCCACCGGCGCGCCGGCGTTCTCCGGGGTCTTCGCCGCCTGGTGCGACCTGCGCGAGATCATCCCCTACTCGTTCGGCTACATGCTCTCGGCCAAGGTCGGCACCGGCCTCGTCGCCGAGATCGGCGCGATGCGCATCACCGACGAGGTCGACGCGCTCGAGGTGATGGGCATCTCCTCGATGACCTTCCTCTGCGGGACCCGCATGCTCGCCGCGCTGCTCGTCTTCCCGTTCGTGTACCTCGGCTCGATCGGCGCCGGCTACTACGCCTCCTACCTGGCGGTCGTGCAGCAGATCGGCGAGGTTTCCTCGGGCGGCTACTTCCTGATCTTCTGGATGTTCCAGAACCCGACAGACCTGCTCTTCAGCGTGATCAAGGCCCTTTCGATGGCGTTCGTGATCGTGCTGGTCGGGCTCTACTACGGCTACACGGCCGGGGGCGGGCCCGTCGGCGTGGGCACGGCGACCGCCAAGTCGATGGTGCTGAACCTCGTCCTCGTGCACGTCATCGGGATGCTCGGCACCCAGCTCTTCTGGGGCGCGAACCCGCGGGCGCCGATCGGCGGCTGACGCCGGCCGCGGCGTGCAAACCACCGTGAGCGCAGGGGAGGCAGTATGAGCGAGAGCGCCGAGCAGAACCGCGACAACACCGAGGAGCTCGAGACCACCCGCGAGCATGACTCGCAGGACGGCGGGCAGGGCGCCGACGCAGGTGCGCAGAGCGAGGCGGATCGCAAGTCGAAGGTCCGCGGCCCCGACGCGGACCAGGACGCCGTTGAGTTCATCGACGTCAAGAAGACCTTCGGCAGCAACGCGGTCCTCAACGGCCTGAACCTCGGCCTCCCGGACGGCCAGATCTCGATGATCCTGGGTCCTTCGGGCACGGGCAAGTCGGTCTGCATCAACCACATGGTCGGCCTGCTCTACCCGGACGAGGGCGACGTGCTCGTCCACGGCGAGTCGGTGCCGAACATGCCCGACGACGACCTCTTCGAGATGCGCAAGAAGTTCGGCGTGCTGTTCCAGGACGGCGCGCTGTTCGGGTCGATGAACCTCTTCGACAACGTCGCCTTCCCGCTGCGCCAGCACACCGATAAGAGCGAGGAGGAGATCGGCGAGATCACCCACGACAAGCTCAAGGACGTCGGCCTGACTGCGTTCGGGTCGAGCATGCCGAACGAGCTCTCCGGCGGTATGCGCAAGCGCGCCGGCTTCGCGCGCGCGCTCTGCCTCGACCCTCAGATCGTCCTCTTCGACGAGCCCGACTCGGGGCTCGACCCGGTGCGGACCGCGCTTTTGTGCGAGCTGATCCAGGAGCTCCACGAGGAGATGGGCGGCGCCTACATCGTGATCACGCACGACATCCTCTCGGCGCGGCGCGTGGCCGAGCACATCGCGATCCTCTGGAAGGGCAAGATCGTCGAGTCCGGTCCGGCCAAGGAGCTGTTCGACTCCGACAACCAGTTCGTGCGGCAGTTCCTCGCGGGCGAGGCCCAGGGTCCGCTCGGGATGGAGTAAGGCGCCGGCTTCCCCCGGCGCGGCGCACGGCAGTGCGCGCCTAAGCTGAGATCGTGACCCCCGGCGCAACGTTCGAGCGCATCGTGCGCCTCGTCGCGCGACGGCCGACGCTGGTGCTCGTGGCCGGGGGTCTGCTTGCCGGCGCGGCGATCGCCGTTGCACTCACGCAGCTGCGTGCGAGCGCGGCGCCGGAGACGCTCGTCGACGCGGACTCCGAGTCCGCACGGGCGACCGAGCGCTTCGAGCGGCAGTTCGGCTCGGAGCCGGTGATGATCATCGTGCAGGGGGACCTCGGCCGTACGCTCATGAGCGACAACCTCGAGCGCCTAGTGGCGCTCGAGGACTGCCTCGCGGGCAAGCGCCCGCATGATGCCGCCTCCTCGCGTGGCGGTGGCACCACGGCGGCGTGCGATGCGCTCTCGCGCACTGACACGGTAAGGGCCGTCTACGGCCCCGGGAACTTCGTCGAGACGGCCGCGGACCAACTCGTCCAGGGGCTTGAGGCCAGGCGCGCCCAGCTCAAGCGGGACGCCGATGCGGCCGCCAGGGAGGCGCGCGAGCGCGCCGCGCAGCAGGGCGCCGGCGAAGCGCGGCAGAGCGAGCTGGCGGCGCAGGCGCGCGCCGAGGTGCGCGATCGCTTCGTGCGCGAGACCGCGCAGCTGGCTCTGCGCTACGGGCTGACGGAGCTCCCCTCGCGGGAGAACCCGACGTTCGTGAGCCAGCTCGTGTTCGATAGGACCGCATCGGGGGACATCCAGCCGAAGCCGCGCTTCGCGTACCTCTTCCCGTCCGGGCGCGCCGCCGTGATCCAGGTGCGGTTGCGCCCGGGCATCTCGAACGAGGAGCAGGCACAGGCGATTACGCTCGTGCGCGAGATCGTCGCGCTCCCCCGCTTCCAGCTGGCAGAGGGCCTCGACTACGCGATCTCAGGCGTGCCGGTGGTGGTCGAGGACCTCGCTGCCGAGGTCCAGCGGGCGGTGGTCGTGCTCCTGATCTCTGCTCTGCTCGTCATGACCGCGACGCTCCTGCTCGTCTTCCGAACGCGTCTGCGGCTGCTCCCGCTGGCACTCGCGCTGGTGGCGGCCGCGCTCACCTTCGGCGGCGTGGCGCTGCTCGGCGGCTCGCTCACGATGGCCTCGATCGCGGCGCTGCCCGTGCTCATCGGGCTCGCGGTTGACTACGCGATCCAGTTTCAGGCCCGCTTCGACGAGGCGCGGGCGGCCGCCGACGGCGACGCGGCCCCGCGCGGCGGCACGGCCGCTTCGGGCGAGGCGGCTGCCGACGACGGCGACGCGGGCTGGGATCGCGCCGCCCGCGCCGCCGCGGCGATCAGAGCGGCCGGTCTCGGCGGCCCGACGATCGCCACCGCGGGACTTGCCTCGGCGCTCGGCTTCCTGGTGCTCCTGCTCTCGCCGGTGCCGATGGTGCGGGGATTCGGCCTCGTGGTCGCGGCGGGCATCGCGATCGCCTTCGTATGCACGCTGACGCTCGGCTTCGCCGCCCTCGCTCGCTTCTCCGGGCGCGGGCGCCGCGGGGACGCCGCGGCTTCGCACGGCTCGGCCGCGGACTCGCAGGACTCGGCCGCCGACCCGCACGCCTCCGGCTCGGGCTCCCGCGGCTGGGGCGCGGAGCCGGCGCGTTCGACCGCCACCCGCAGCGGGCGCTTCGACGCCGCGCGACGGCGGGCTGGCGAGCTCGGCTCTTCGGCGCTGCGGCTCGCGATCGCGCAGCCGCGCAAGGTGATCCTGATCGGAGCGGCGCTGGCCGTGCTCGGCTGGGGCGTCGACTCCCAGATCTCCGTGATCTCCGATGTCACCCAGCTCGTTCCCGCCGACATGAAGGCGGTGCAGGGCCTCCAGACGCTGCAGCAGGCCACCGGCGTCGCCGGCGTCGTCAACGTCACCCTGCGCGCCGAAGACCTCACCCGCCCGGAGGTCCTGAAGTGGGCGGCCGACTTCCAGCGCCGCGTGCTCGCCGCGAACGGATACCGGCCCGGCACCTCGTGTGGTCAGGAGCAGGATCCTCCGGATCTCTGCCCCGGGCCGTCGCTGACCGACCTCGTGAGCGCAAGCGTCGCGACCGATGCTGGCACTGCGCGCGGGCTGCTCGACGCGCTGCCGCCGTACTTCTCGGACGCGGTCATCTCGCGCGACCGCCGCGTGGCGAACCTGTCCTTCGGCATCAGGCTGATTCCACTCGAGCGCCAGAAGGAGGTGATCGACGACCTCCGCGCTGCGCTCGACCCGCCCGCCGGCGTCGAGGCGACCGTCGCCGGGACGCCCGTGCTCGTCGCCGAGGGCAACGCGGCGCTTGCCTCGCCGTGGCGGCGCCTGCTCACCCATGTGGCCGGCCTCTCGACGGTGCTGCTCGTGCTGCTGCTCGTGCGGCGCCGGCTCGAGTCCGCCGTGGTGCCGTTGATCCCGATCGTGCTTGCGACGGGGTGGTCGTCGCTCGTGCTGTTCGTGCTGCGCATCCCGCTGAACCCGATGTCGGCCACGCTCGGGCTACTGGTGATCGCGATCTCGACCGAGTTCAGCGTGCTGCTCTCGGCCCGCTACGGCGAGGAGCGCGCTGCCGGAGCGGAGCCCGCCGCGGCGCTAAAGCGCACCTTCGAGTCCACGGGAGCAGCGGTGCTCGCCTCGGGAACGACCGCGATCGCCGGCTTCGCCGCCCTGATCGCCTCCGACATCCGGATGCTGCGCGACTTCGGCATCGTCACCGTCGTGGACCTCTCGGTGGCGCTGGTGGGGGTGATGCTGGTCTTGCCCGCTGCGCTCATGTGGGCGGAGGAGCATGGGCCGTTCAAGCTGCGCGACCTCGATCCGCGCCGGCCGATGCGACGGCTGCGAGCCGGGCGGGCGACCTGAGCGGGCGCACACGCGATGACTGAGGACCGCTTCGGCGATCTCGGCGATGGGGAGGGCCGCGGCGATGCGGAGAGCCGCGGCTCCTCACGCGATCAGGTCGCGCCCGAGCGTGCGCGCGCGGACGGGCGCACGGGCGCCGAGCACGACCCGCCGGGCGGCCCCCAGGCAGGGCCCGGGGGCCTCGAGCACCCAGGCGCACGGCGGCGTTCCCATGCCGTGTTGATCGGCATCGCGCTGCTGGTCGGGCTCGGCCTGCTCGGCGTGGTGCTCGTGCCCCAAGCGCGCGACGGCGGCGGTCTGCGCGGGCCGGCGCCCGGCAGCGCGCTGCCCGTCTTCGCCGCGCCTCTGGCGACCGGCGGCGTGCGGGGGGACGCGAACGTCAGCCAGACAAGCGGCGACTCGCAGGCCGCCGGCCCCCGGCCGGCGTGCGAGGTGCGCGGGCCGGGCATCCTCAACCTCTGCGAGCTGCGGCGCAGGCCGCTCGTGCTCGCGTTCATCGTCACCCAGGGGGCGGAGTGCGCGTCCCAGCTCGACGTCATCGAGCGCGTGCGGCGCGACTTCCCCGAGGTCGCCTTCGCGGCGGTCGTCAGCGGCGACTCGCACGAGGAGGTCGAGGCGATCGTGAGGCGTCGGATGATCGGCTTTCCGGTCGCTGTCGACCCCGACGGTGCGCTGGTGAACCTCTATGGCATCGCCGCCTGCCCGACCACCACGGTCGCGCGGCGCGGAGGGCGGGTCGTCGGCACCGAGGTGGGCAGGCTCTCCGAGGACGAGCTGCGCCTGCTCGTGGAACGGCTCCCCGGGGCGCGCGGGGGCGATCGGGCCGGCGGCGCCGGCAGGCGGGGAAGCGCGCCGCCCGGTGATCGGAGCTCGGGCGGGTGAGCGACCCCGAGATAATGGTCGGCTCCGTCGCGCCCAAGCTGCGTGAGGAGTTCCCCGGACTCGCCGTGCTCACGCTCTCGGTCGCCGCGCGGCCGGGTCGGAGCTCCCAGGACATAAAGAACCGGATGGGCGTCATGAGCAGCCGCTTCACCGGTGCCAAGGCGATTGGACTGCGGCTCGAGCCGGTGCCGGCCGCCTACCGCGTCTTCTTTCGCCACATCGGCATCGACCCCGACGAGCGACGGACTCCGGCGGAGCAGCTCGCCCTGCAGCGAATGCACGACGGCGCCTACCGCAGCCGCGGACTGCCGGCCGATGCTCTGACGATCGCCACCGCCGAGACGGGTGTCCCGGTGCTGGTGCTCGACCACGAGCGCGTGCACGGACGGCTCGGCTTTCGGCTCTCCGAGCAGGATGAGCGGCTCGGTGGCGACGAGCGAACGCTCGCCGGCCAGCAGATAGTGATCGCCGACGAGCAGTGTGCGCTCGCCGTGCTCTTCGGCGATCAGGCCGAGGGTGCGTCGGTGCGTAGGCGGACCTCGCGCATGCTGCTCGCTGCGGTGCGCGTCGAAGGAGTGCCGGCGATCAGCGCGGAGGAGGCGCTGTGGACCGCAGCCGAGGTGCTGGGGGGTCCGGGGCTGCTATAGTGCTGCGTCCCGGACCCGTAGGTAGGAGGAAGGTTCGATGCCGGAGGTCTTGGAGCGTGACGAGGATCCGACTCGCACGGACCCGCCGCTCACCACTCAGCTTGAATCCGTCGCGCAGACCGGCTCGGATGCGCGCGAGCGTCACCTACCCCCGGTGCTGCACGCGCTCGCAGAGCCGAGCGTCGGCCAGCTCGACTTGGGCCGGTTCGACTCGAGCGAGCTCGAGGTCGACGAGCGCACGGCTCGCCAGGCGCTGCGCCGCCAGATCGGCCGGCTCGAGTCGGAGCTCGCGAGCCTCTTCTGCTCCACCTACCCCCGCCAGGGGTTCGAGTGGTCTGCGAGCCGCTCTCGAGGCGGTCCGAGGATGCTCACCACCACCGAGCTCGAGCGTACGCACGACGAGCTCGCCGAGCGGCTCGAGGAGAATCGCCGGCAGCTGAGCGACCGGACTCGGATCGAGGATCAGAAGCGCTGCCGGATCGAGGAGATGATGCTCGACCCGGCTGCCCATAAGTGGGAGATCGTCTCCAACGAGGATCTCGGCGAGCCGGGCTGCAAGCACTGGCATGTCCGGCCCAGGTGGGGGCTGCTCGGCATGCTGCTGAACTGGTGGCGTGTCCGCATCTCCTCCGGCTGTCCATTAGCCGAGGGGCGCGGCCCCCGGCCGTGACCCCGTTCCTCTCACAAGCACAGCGCCGGTCGCAGTAGGCGGCGACGCGGTAGCTGCATACTCTCTCCCGCCATGGGCAAGCGCAGCCGCAAGCGGCCGCTCGCGGCGCCGTCGGGCTCGGCTCGAGCCGAGCCGAGCGGTGGCGGCTCTGGGTCGTCGCGCAGAGAGCGCGATGCCGCTCGCCGGCGCCGCGCCGAGGCGCTCGCGCGAGGGGAGCAGGCGCCGAGCGCTCGCGGCAAGCCGGCCCGCCGCCGCCATGCGGGTGCGCGGCCCGACCGGCGTGACCGCCCACCGGCGCCGTGGGGGAGCTTCCCGCTGGCGGAGATCGTCGTCCTACTCGCGCTAGGCCTCGGCGTCGCAGGGCTGATCACCTGGGGCGAGCGCGGCTTCGACATGGTGCTCGGCGCACTCGCGCTTGGATCGCTCGTCGGGCTCGAGCTGGCGCTGCGCGAGCATCTTGCGGGCTTTCGGTCACATACGACGCTGCTCGCGGGTACGGTCGCCGTCGCCGCCACGGCGGTCGGCGTCACGCTCGCCACCCGCGTCTTCGGTCTCGGAACGCCCCGGCTATCCCTGCTCGTGGTGGTGCTCCTCGGCGTGCCGGCCTTCGCGGGGGCCTTCGTGCTTCTCAGGCGGGCGTTCAGGCACCGCTCCGGCGGCCTCTCGTTTCGGTAGGGACTGCGCGAGTGCGGAGGCTGCTTCACGCCGGCTCGAGCGGCCTCGTCCTGCTCGCGATGATGCTGGTCGGCTCGCTTGTGCTGTGGGTCGGCGTCCCGCTGCTCGGCCTCTACGTTGGCTCGTACGTTCAAGCGCTGACGGAGTCGCTCGGCCTCGGCCTCGGGGGCGGAATGCTCGCGGCGCTCGTCGCCGTCGTCGTGATCGTGCTGGTGCTCGGCTGGCTCAGCGATAGGCACGCCGACCTGCGCGAGGCGCGCGGACTCGAGGCGGGCGGCAACGTCGCGCTCGAGGGCATCCTCGTCGTGAGCGCCGGCGTCGCGCTCGTGATCTTCAGCTACTGGTTCTTCGTGCGTGCGGGCACGAGCCCGATCCCGCTGCAGTCAGAGCCCTAGCCCTCCCTCCCGAGCACAGAGAGCGCGCCGGGGGTCGAGGTCTGGGTCAGCTGGCGGCAGCCAGGACGCAGGAGCGCTCATCTACCTTGGCCTCGAGCATGCGCGCGAGCAGGCCCCGCTGGCGCTCGGTCAGCGAGCCGAGCAGCTTGTTCTCCTGCAGCTCGAGCGGCAGCAGCAGGCGCCGGCAGCGCGCCCGCCCCCAGCGGCGCTGGCTCATCAGCAGCTCGCCGAGCGGCATGCGCTCGGCTTCGCTCGGCAGCGAGAGGATCACCTCGGCGGCGCTTCGGTCGCCCGCGGCGACGGCGCGCTTGAGCCCGGCGCGCGCTAGCCGCACTCGGTTGGCGTGCTCGAGTGCATGTAGATGCTGGTGCCCAGGGGCAACCGCAGGAGCTTCGATCATCTGACCTCCCCGCCGAATTTCCGCTTACCGGTCGCTCGTACCGCATCATCGAGGCTTGGCTGTGAGGTGCTCCACAGCCCGGCAGCCGCGGCGCCAGCCTCCTAGCTGGCCGCCTCGACATCCACCTCGACCCTGCCTGGCCGACTGGCGACGCGGGCCACCTTATGAGCCACGTGCGCTCCGGTCAACCGACGCCCGGGGGCCGACTCGCTAAGAGCGGGCTTTTTCTTCCGCGTCGTCCGGCAGCGTGGGCCCGGCTCCCCGGACCGTGCTCGTCGGCGCCCGGAAGCCTCCGAGCCGAGGGTTAGACTCGAGTGAGATGGCTGCGGGCCGCGACAATCTGCCGGCAGAGCGAGGGGCGAGCGCGTCTGCGCACGCGCAGGAGGACGCCCGCCATCTCCCTGTGCTCTCCGCGCCGCGGGAGCGCACGCCGGCTCCGCGCCCGCCGTTGCCG
>JBBSNQ010000033.1:0-10322 GCA_038232575.1 Solirubrobacterales bacterium
CAACGAGGGCGTTCTCTACGCGACCGTCTACCTGATCGAGCGCTCGCTCTCGCTCGACAACCTGTTCGTCTTCCTGCTGCTGTTCTCCTACTTCGGCGTTCCGCAGGCGCATCGCGCACGGCTTCTGTTCTGGGGCATCGTTGCCGCGCTCGCGCTGCGCGGACTCGCCATCTTGGCCGGCGTCGCGCTGATCGAGCGGTTCGAGTTCATCCTCTACCTGCTCGGAGTCGCGCTGCTGCTGCTCGCCTACCGCGTCGTGCGGGGTGTCGAAGAGGGTGTCGACCCCGATAGGAACCTGATGGTGCGCGCGGTGCGCAAGGCCTTCCCGGTCACCGGTGAGCATCAGGGGAGCCACTGGTTCGTGCGCAAGTCCGGGGAGCTGCACGTGACGCCGCTGCTGCTGTGCCTCGTCGCGGTGGTCTTCGCCGATATCGCCTTCGCCGTCGACTCGATTCCGGCCGCGTTCGCGATCACGCGCGATCCGCTGCTGATCTGGATGGGGAACGTCTTCGCGCTGCTCGGGCTGCGGGCGCTGTTCGTGCTGGTCGACGGGCTGCGGCGCCACCTGCGCTACCTCGACGAGACGATTGCGGCGGTGCTGGCCGCGATCGGGGTGAAGCTGCTGATCGAGGACCTCTACGTGATCGGCCCGCTCGCGAGCCTCGGCCTCGTCGGTGCGATCTTCGCCGTCGGGATCGTCGCGTCGCTCGTGGCCGACCGCCGCGACCCGGCCGGTGCCAAGGAGCGGCGCGAGCAGAGCTTGGACGGGGAGGGCGGCGCGGGTGGAGCGGAGAGAGAAGGCGGCGACCAAGCCGGCGGCGACCAAGCCGGCGGTGGCGAGCAGCCCGATGCGAGCGAGGAGCCGGAGGCCACGAGCCAGTCGAGTTGAGGGCCGGAGTGCAATAATCCGACCCGATGGACTCCTCGCAGCCGCAGCCTCGGGGCGCCCCGGCGGGAACCCTCCCCGAGGATCCGCTCCCCGGCTCGCTGCCCGAGGACCCGCGCCTGGCGGAGGTCGCGCGCCAGCTTGCCCAGACGGGCTGGGGGGCCGAGCTCTACGACGCCGGGTGGCGCGTCGTGTGGGTCTCCGACGAGCTGAAGGACGTGATCGGCGAGCATTGCGAGGAGAAGCTCGGCTACGGGCGCCACGTGCTCGAGGCCCAGCAGTCAGACGTGTGGCGGCGGTCGGTCACCGAGCAGACACGGCCCTGGCACGCGGAGCGGATCGCCCACTACATGCACGACACTCCCGGGGGCAAGCAGGCGATTGAGGAGATGGCGCCGCCCGAGCTCTCCGAGCTGCTCGACGGCCTCGAGCCCGCCGCTCCGCCGGCGACCTGGAGCTACGAGCTCGAGCTCGCCCAGAGTGGGAGCGGCCCGCCGTTGCGCATCGCGGGCGTCGCGGCACGGCTAAGCGACGCCGACGGCGAGTTCATCGGCACGATGACCGTCTACGGCCCCGCCCTCTCGCCGAGCATCGTCTCGATGCTCGTCCGGGGCGACGAGCAGATGTTCGAGCGCATGGCGCGGCTCGTCGAGCCGGGCCGCAGGCAGGCGGCGGTGCTCTTTGCCGATCTCGAGGCATCCGCGGCGCTCTCGCGCCGGCTCCCGAGCGCCGCCTACTTCAACCTCGTCCGCGAGCTTACGACCGCGATCGACGAGCTCGTGCTCGCGGGCAAGGGCATCGTCGGCAAGCACGCCGGCGACGGCGTGACCGCGTTCTTCCTGGCAGACGAGCTCGGCTCGGCCTCCACAGCCGCGCGATCCGCGATCGAGGCCGCACGCGGGATCGCCGCCGCGGCCGTCACGGCGGCTCAGAGCGCCGACGGGGGAGCGGGCCTGATCGCCGACGGCGACTGCCCCGTGAACGTCGCGATCAACTGGGGCCCCGCGCTCTACATGGGCCAGGTCGTCACCGGCGGCCGCCTCGAGGTGACGGCGCTCGGCGACGAGGTCAACGAGTGCGCGCGGATCCAGCAGTCGGCCTCGGGCGGGGAGGTGCTCGCCTCGAAGGGGCTCGTCGAGCAGCTGGCCGACGAGGACGCACAGACGCTCTCGATCGACGCCGACGCGATCCCCTACGAGACTGTGGCTCAGCTCGCGGGCGCGACCGAGAAGGCGCTGCGTGACGCCGGAGGGATCGCGGTGACGCGGCTGTAGGCGCGACGGGGCCGCTTGGCTCCGGTGAGGCCCCAACGCCGCTTGCGCGGGGCCTGGCTCCGGTGAGGCCCTCGTCGCGGCGCTCGGTTCGGGCTTGCGCGACGTTGGTTGCGCAGTGACTCTCGGATGGGCGAGGTGCGTCGCTGTCGCCCTCGCTCGCGGCCGGCGACGAGGTCCCCACCGTCGCCACCCGCGCGTGAAGCGGTGCTGCGGCTCCCTCGGTGCCGTCGGCCCGGAATGCTCGGGGAGGGGCAACAGCGAAGGTCCCGGCCCTCCCTCGCTATGCCAGGAAGAAGACGAGGCCGAGGACGGCGTAGAGCGCGAGCAGCTGCGCGCCCTCGAACCAGTTCGACTCGCCCTCCTGGGTCAGGAAGCTCGCGATCAGCACGGCGAAGGCCATCGCGGCGATCTCGTAGCCGTTGAAGACGAGCGCCATCGGGCTCGGGCCAAAGACGAACGAGAGCAGGACTAGCAAGGGCGCTACGAACAGGGCGATCTGTGCGCTCGAGCCGACGGCGATGTTCACCGCCAGGTCCATCTTGTTCTTGGCGGCGACGAGCACCGCGACCCAGTGCTCGGCGGCGTTGCCGACGATGGCGACGACGACGCCGATGAAGAACTCCGACAGCCCGATCTGCTCCGCGGTATCGGCGATCGACCCGGCCAGGATCTCGCTCATCACCCCGACGACGACCGCGCTGAGCGCGAGCATTCCGAGAGCCCGGCGCACCGACCAGTGCTCCTCCTCGCCGGGCTCGGCACTGCCCTCGCTGGACGCGGGCTCCGCGCCGCCGGGCGTGGCGGCGCCGCTCTCCTCCGGCAGGTGGGGATTGAACAGGCCGCTATGGGTCCCCAGCGAGAAGACCAGCCCGAGCACGTAGCTCGCGATCAGCACGACCGCGACGCCGAGGGATAGGAGCTCCAGCTCGCGCCCGAAGTCGACGCGCTGCTCGCCGACGCCGGGCAGCCCGCCGCCGTGGATCAGCTGGAACAGCGCCGGCAGCACGAGCGCGGCGAGGGCCAGCATCAGCATGCCCGACTGGGCGTTGGCGGCCGTGCGGTTGAAGGTCTGCTTGGCGCGCCGCGCGCCGGTCGAGGGATCGCGTGAGAGCCCGCCGACGAGCATCGCCGCTCCCAGCACGAGCAGGATGTTGCCGAGGATCGACCCCACGAGCGAGGCCTTGACGACCTCCTGCAGGCCCTCGAGCAGCGCGAAGAAGGCGATCAGGAGCTCGGGCAGGTTGCCGAAGGCGACGTTCAGCAGGCCGCCGATGCCCGGTCCCTGGCGTGCGGCGAGCTCCTCCGTCGCCCTGCCCATGAGCGCCGCGGCGGGCACGACTCCGAGCGCGGCCGTCGCGAAGATGAACGGCGGTGAGGCGCCGACCACGAAGTCGAGGACGATCGCGGCCGGGATGAAGACGGCGAGCGTGTAGACGGGGCGAAAGCGCACGGGCGAGGGTCGAGGGTGATGCTGGTCGGCCTAGCGGCGGCTGGCGGCCCGCCCCGCCGCGCTCACTCCTCTTGGCCCAGCTCCTCCTCCGCGTCTTCCTCGCCCTCGTCGGGCTCGCGATCCTCGTCGAGCTCCTTCTCGTCGAGACTCTCTGCCGCGCGGGCGGCGACATCGCGTCCGTCGCCGCCGTGGAAGGTGGCCTGGAAGCTCTCGAGCAGCTCGTCGCGGCGAGCCTCGTCGACCGGCGTGTCGTCGGCCACCAGGACCCAGTCGGCGCCCTCGAACTCCTCCAGGTTGAAGATCTCCCGGTCCATCGATGGCGAGTCGTCGACGACGATCATGATCTCGATCTGGGGGTTGAAGTACGTCCCGGGCCGGACGAGGGCTTCATCGATCTCGTAGCGGCGGTCGCGTGCCATGCCCTTATCTATAACGGATGGGCCGGCGGCTGTCGCAACTGCGAGCTCACGTCATCTCGCGGATCTCGCGCTCGACCTCGGTGTCCACGTCGAGCGGCGCCTTGCCGCGGCGCGCGCGGCGCTCGTTGCGCGCGATCACGAGCTCGCGGATCTCCGCGCGCAGGGCGGGGTCGACCTGGCGCTCGCGCCCGCGCTCGAGCGCCTCGACCTCTGCGTCGACGTCGAGCGGCGCCTGGCCGCGCGCCTCGCGGCGGGCGGACTTGGCCTCGACCAGCTGACGGATCTCCTCGGCCGCCTCAGCCTCCGCGGCGGCGGTGCCGGGCTGCGGTGCGGACGGCGGGCTGCGGTCCATCGTCAGCCCGCCCTCACCGATCTGGTTGTGCGGGGAGGTCGACGCCAGCGAGCTGATCAGCGCGATCACGCCGGCCACCATGACGACGGCGACGACGACTGCGAATAGCGAGCCCTCCATTGGCCCCTCATTGTGACGCGCACACGCCGCAGGCGTCCCGGTCGCCCGCGCACGGCCTCGCGGTCGCGCGGCCGCATACGCCCCGGGCCGCACGCGCCGCCTTGGCGAGCGGACGGGGAGCGGTCGGCTTGGCTGCACCCGTCGCACGCCGACTGGACATCGTCGGGCGCCTGCGATATTCTTTCTACAGACGGTTGACTGACTAATCAATCGGGAGCCTGCGGAGGCGTCCCTGCAGACCGGCTCGAGCCGCCACCCGCCCCTCCGCTCGCCCGCATCCGAGACGAAGGAGCAGCCATGGTCGACTTCACACTTACCGACGAGCAGAAGGACCTCCGCGAGTTGGCCCACGACTTCTCCGAGAAGGAGATCCGGCGGGTCGCCTGGGAGTACGACAAGGACTCGATCTTCCCGAGCGAGCTCATCAACCAGGCCTGGGAGCTCGGCCTCGTCAACGTGCACATCCCGGAGGAGTACGGGGGCCCCGGCCTCGACTACCTGAGCGGCTGCCTGATCCAGGAGGAGCTCGGCTGGGGCTGCTCGGGTATCGCCACCTCGCTCACCTGCAACGGCCTGGCCTCGGCGCCGGTCATCCTGGGAGGCTCCGAGGAGCTGAAGAAGCGCTACCTAGGCATGCTCACCGACGAGCCCAAGCTCGCCTCATTCTGCCTCACCGAGCCCGAGGCCGGCTCCGACGTGTCCGGGATGCGCACGACCGCCGTCCGCCAGGGCGACAAGTACGTCCTCAACGGCACCAAGACGTTCATCACCAATGGCTCGCACGCGGACTGGTACACGGTCTATGCGAAGACCGACAAGGACGCGGGCCATCGCGGCATCTCGGCCTTCGTCGTGCCGCGCGACGCCGGCGTCGTCGTCGACAAGAAGGAGGACAAGCTCGGACAGCGCGCCTCCGACACCGCGATGATCTCGTTCAACGACGTCGAGATCCCCGCCGACCACCTGCTCGGCGAGGAGAACAAGGGCTTCAAGCTCGCGATGATGACGCTCGATCGCACCCGTCCGGGCGTCGCGGCGCTCGGCGTCGGCATCGGCCGCGCTGCGTTCGAGTTCGCCGCCGCGTACTCCAAGGAGCGCGTGCAGTTCGGCGTGCCGATCGCGATGCACCAGGCAATCCAGTTCATGATCGCCGACATGTCGACCAAGGTCGACGCGGCGCGCCTGCTCACCTGGCAGTCGGCGTCGCAACTCGACCAGGGCCAGCGCAACACGCTCGCCTCCTCGCACGCCAAGCGCTTCGCCGCGGACTCGGCGATGGAGATCGCCACCGATGCCGTGCAGATCTACGGCGGCTACGGCTTCATCAAGGACTACCCGGTCGAGAAGCTGATGCGCGACGCGAAGATCATGCAGCTGTATGAGGGCACCTCGCAGATCCAGCGGCTCGTGATCGCGCGCGAGGTGCTGATGCCGAGGCGGGTCGAGGAGCCGGAGCCGGCGCCGGCGAAGGTCGACGCCGCGACCGTCGCCGCGTAGGGCGGCTGGCGACTACTCACAGGGGCGGGCCCCGGCGCCACATGCGCGGGGCCTGGCTCCGGTGAGGCCCTCGTCGCGGCGCTCGGTTCGGGCTTACGCGACGTTGGTTGCGCAGCGGCTCTCGGGTGCGGGCGGTGCGTCGCTTTCGCCCTCGCTCGCGGCCGGCGACGAGGTCCCCACCGTCGCCACCCGCGCGTGGAGCGGCGGGGGCGCACCGGTGGCCTCGGCCCCGAGCGCCGCGGCGGCGATCGCGGCGCCTGCCGTCGCTGAGAGTAGAGGGAGAGTCGGGAGCGGGGCTACTGATAAGCGGTTCTTTGCAGTCTGCAAAGAAAGCCTTTGCAGTAGGGCTCAGGTCGGTGGGAGCGACCAGGAGGCCCGCGGGTCGCTGGGCGACTTTCCGTTCCAGACGATCAGGCCAGCTTCCCTAAGCTGATCGAGTCGATTCTTCGCAGTGATGCGGGTGACGCCGATGTGCTCCGCCACCTCGCCGGTGCTTAGGGAGCCGCCGTCTCGCAGGACGCTCATGATCGCGCGCGAGCCCCGGGGTAGGCGGGCATCCAGCTGGCGATCGGCGGGCTCACCGGAGAGAATGAGGCGGACGCTCGCCTGCGTTTCCTCGTACAGGGGATCTCCTAGACCCGCCAGTTGCATCTCCTCGAACATGCGCCGGATGCCCTCGCCGAGCTCCTGACCGAAGTTCTGATCGGCGCAGACGCGAGCGATGCGTGGATTCCGTGCGACTCGTGGCGCTTCCAGAGGGTTGGCGGGATCGACGAGACCGGGGAATCGCCCGGGACTCTCGATCTCGATCCGGTCGTCGAAGATCTCCACTCGTATGTGATCGCCGGCCAGGCTGTAGGAGCGGTGGACAGCTGCGTTGACTATGCCTTCGAGCCAAGCGTCCTCCGGGACGAGGGGAACGTGCTCAAACCGCCCCGCTTCTGACAGCGCGCGACGACGGGGCTGATGCTCGGAGACGACCGTTTGAGCCTCTGCCAGCTGATTCGGAATCGGCCCTTCGAGCCGGACATCATGCGCAAGCTGCTGGCGGGTCCCCGCGCCACGCTCGCGACCCCGGTATCGCAGAACGCGTACGAAGGCTTCCGGTAGTTCACGCTGGGGTGTGCGACCGAAGAGGAGCAGCCCGCCGATTGTCAGCTGCGAATCCTCCGTGAGGCCTCGCGCCTGAAGCAGGCGAAGCGGCTCGCTGTGCCCGAGGGCCTGCGCATATGCGTCAAGGAGCGGGCCGTTGATCAGCGCTGAGGGGTCGCCCCTGACCGGCCGACCCTCGAACGCGCCGTGGCTGCGGTCATACAGGAGCTCCTGCCGCTGGCCGTAGGTCAGCTTGCGCGTTTCGTCTCCGATTCGGAGGAAGACTTGATCCTGGACGTTGACATGGACATCGTCGCCGGGGCGCATCTCGAGGATGAGTAGGTGATCGGGCTCGCCATCGGCCCGCGTGCACGGGAGCAGCTGCGACTTGACGCGCACCGGTGGCTGGGCGAAGTCGATGTGTGCCTGCATGAGGGCGTTCCGATGCGCCTTATGCCCGTCCGTCCCCTCGATCTTCCCGTCGTGGATGCCGACCACCACCACCCCGCCGTCGGCGTTTCCGAAGCCGATCTCGACCTTCGCAAGCTCTCTGGGCTTGACTCGAATCGAGGATCGATCGAGCCACTGGTCCTCGGTTATGGCGGCGAGGGCGGGTCCCGCTTCCTCTCTCGGGAGACGGCGCGCGTGCTCTACGTCGACGGTGGATGACATCTACTGCTAAAACTTATCAGTACTATGGGGTAGCGGCTCCGAACCGCCCCCGGCGCGTGCTTGCGCGCGCGGCACTCTCTCCGGTGGGCACGAGCGCCGCTTGCGCGGGGCCTGTCTCCGGTGAGGCCATCGTCGCGGCGCTCGGTTCGGGCTTACGCGACGTTGGTTGCGCAGCGTCGCTCGGATGCGCGCGGTGCGTCGCTAACGCCCTCGCTCTCGGCCGGCGACGAGGTCCCCACCGTCGCCACCCGCGCGTGGGGCGGCGGGCGTGGTGCCCGGGTCAGCCTTCCCGACTCGGCGTCAGCGACGCCTCCGTTGACGAGGCCGATGCGACGCCAGGTTCCTCGTCCGTTGCGAAGTAGTCAAGGTCGAGACGCTTGAGCTCGTAGTTTCGCTCGACGGCTCGCTGGCGAGTTCTCGCTCACGGAAACGGAGGTCGGCATCGCCCCGACAGTTATCGGGACGCGGCTTCCCACGCCGTGTTCCTCCCCCGATCCAGTGGACCCCCCGCAGCATCGCAAGCCGCAGGTCACCGGCGTGGTGGGCTGCGCTGAACCGTGTCAGGATCAGGTCTGATGGCGCAACGACGAAAGCAGCCCGAGCCGGGCGGCAAGCCCAAGCGGAGCTCGGGGAGTAGCCCGCGAGGTGCGGCACCGGCCGGGCGAGCGGCGCCGACGAAAAGGACCAAGGCTGCGAGATCGATCAGGAGCGCGGGCGCGAAGGGGAGGCCGGGGACGAGGGCGGCGCGGGAGGCGGCCGCGCGGGAGGCGGCGAGCCAGCTCGCGGAGGTTCACGGGGGCGAGCGGGCGGCCGGGCGGCGGCAGGGGCCGGCGGATCCGTTCTCGACCGGGCTGCGCCGCCACGATGTGCTGCCGATGCTGATCCTGCACTACATCAGCGACACGCCCTCCTACGGCAACCAGCTGATGGAGCGCATCTCGGCAGTGACCGCGGGCGCCGTGTCGGTCAACCCGAACACGATGTACCCGCTGCTGCGCGAGCTCGAGGGGCGTGGCCTGGTCGAGGGCAGGTGGGAGCATCCCGAGCGCCGCAGCCGTCGGTTCTACTCGATCACCCGCTCGGGCCGCGCCGAGTACCGCCGCCTCGTCAAGGAGGTGCGGCCGTTCCTCGACTCGCTTGCGCGCTCGATCGAGGAGATCGTCGGCGAGGTTTACGGCTAGATGGGTGATTCCGGCCGGCCAGAATCGCCCTCAGACCCACGCGGCCTTGGAATTAACCATCTAGTCGGTCTCGCGAGGGCCGGTTAGTGGGCCGTGCGCGCGATCGCGAGCGGGTGGAGCTCGCGCCGGCGCGAGCGTTCGAGCTGTGGACCGACCTGCGCCGCTGGCCGGCGTTCATCGACGGCTTCGGGCACGTCCTAAGCAGCGATTCGAGCTGGCCGGCAGAGGGCTCCGAGCTGCGCTGGCGCTCGGTGCCCGACGGGCGCGGCGAGGTCGGTGAGGTGGTGGTCGAGTGCGAGCCGGGGGCGCGGCTCGTAACGCGGGTGGCCGACGAGAGCCTCACGGGCGTGCAGACGGTGGTCTTTGAGCCCGTGGGTGAGGAGCCGGCCGGCGAGGGGACCTCGATCTACATGGAGCTCGAGTACGAGCTCGTCCAGCCGGGCGTGCTGGGGCCGGTGGTCGATCTGCTCTTCATCCGGCGCACGATCCGGGACTCGCTCGAGCGCACGCTGCGCGGCTTCGGGGAGGAGGCGAGGGAGGCGGCCGGTCGGGACGTCGGGTAGGTGGCCGAGGCGGTTGCGCGGCACGCCGAATAGGCGGGCGGAGGCGGCTACCGAGGCCGTCGAGTAGGGTTCGATTTGCTCCGCCCGAGGTGCGGTGGGGCGCTCGCCCAGCCGCGGGTGGACACAGCTTCGAACGACCCCGGAGGTCGCATGTACGTATTCAAAGCCGCCGTCGTCGGCGCCGGCACGATGGGTGGAGAGATCGCGCAGGTGATCGCCTCCGCAGAGCTGCCGGTCGTGCTCAAGGACGTCGAGCAGAAGTTCGTCGACCAGGGCCTCGAGAAGGCGCGCCAGGTGACCCAGGGCCAGCTCGACGGCCTCGTCAAGAAGGAGAAGATCTCCCAGGAGGACGTCGAGCCCCAGCTCGAGCGCACGATGGAGCGGATCACGGGCGCGACCGACTACGAGGGCTTCGGCGACGTCGACTTCGTCATCGAGGCGGTCCCCGAGCGGATGGAGATCAAGCACGCGGTGCTCGGTGAGCTCGACGCGGTGACGCCCGGTCACGCCATCCTCGGCTCGAACACCTCGGCCTTGTCGATCAGCACGATGGGCAGGGCTACGAGCCGCCCGGACAGGGTCGTCGGGTTCCACTTCTTCTACCCCGCGTCGGTGATGCGCCTGATCGAGGTGGTCGAGGGCGCCGACACAAGCGAGCCGACGATGCAGTCCGCAGTCAACTTCGTCCAGCAGATCCGCAAGCAGGCCGTGCGCTGCGGCGAGGCCGCGGGCTTCGTGGTCAACCGCATCCTCAACTCCGCCGCGTCGGAGATCTGGCGCGTGCAGGACGAGCACGATCTCGACTTCAAGGAGATC
>JBBSNQ010000034.1:0-10188 GCA_038232575.1 Solirubrobacterales bacterium
CTCTGGACCCGCGGACCCTGGGTCAGCGGGGTCGGCTTCTGCGGGGTCGGCTTCCGCGAGGTCGTCTTCCGCCGGCGCGGCTGCTGTGGGGTCGGCTTCTGCAGTGTCGCCCTCAACGGGCGCGGCTGCTGTGGGGTCGGCTTCTGCGGGGTCGTCTTCCGCGAGGTCGTCTTCCGCGGGATCGGCTGGGTCTGCGACGGGCGCAGCCTCGGCGAAGACGTCTTCGGACAGGCCCAGCTCGGGAACATCCTGGAGGTCAACGGCCGGCTCGCTCTGCTCGTCCGTCTGCCTGAGCGCGTCCAGCTGACCCGACCCGTCCAGCCGCTGCCCGAGCCCCTCGCGCGGCGGCCGTGGCACACCCTCGACCGGGTCGTCCTGGCGCCCGGAATCGGCCTGGCCCCCCGAATCCGCTTGGCGGCCCGAATCGCCTTGGGGACCCGAATCGCCCTGGAGCGCCGGCTCCTCCTGCTGGCCCAGCTCGCCGTCGGCAGGACCGGACGAGCGGACCGGAATCGAGCCGCCCTCCACGCGCTTCACGCTGAGCGAGAGGCGGCGGCGCTCGGAGTCGATCTCGAGAACCTTGACGCGCACCGTGTCGCCTTGGTTGAGCACCTCGCGCGGGTTCTCGACGTGGTGTTGGGCGAGCTCGGAGATGTGCACGAGGCCCTCGACGCCCTCGAAGATCTCGACGAACGCGCCGAACGAGACGACCTTGGTCACCCGCCCCTCGAGCTCGTCGCCGATCGCGTGCTGATCGACCACCCGCTGCCAGGGATCCTGCTGGGTCTGCTTGAGGCCGAGCGAGATTCGCTGGCGATCACGATCGATGTCGAGCACCTTGACCGGCACCGTCTGGCCGATCGAGAGGATCTCGGAGGGATGATTGACGTGGCTCCACGAGAGCTCCGAGATGTGGATCAGGCCGTCGATCCCGTCGAGATCGACGAACGCGCCGAACTCGACGATGTTCGAGATCGAGCCCTCCACCACCAGGCCGGGGCGGAGCCGGTCGAGGATCTGCTGGCGCACCTCGCGGCGCTCCTCCTCGAGCACCGCCCGCCGCGAAAGCACGACGTTGTTGCGCGAGCGGTTGAGCTCGATCACCTTGCACTCGATCTGCTGGGAGAGAAAGTCGTCGAGCTCCTGGACGCGCCGGATGTCGACGAGCGACGCAGGCAGGAAGCCGCGCACACCGAGATCGACGATCAGGCCGCCCTTGACGACCTCGATCACCGTGCCCTCGACGGGCACGCCCGACTCGGCCGCGGCCTCGATTCGCCGCCACGCCTTCTCGAAGCGGGCGCGCTTCTTGGACAGGATCAGCCGACCGTCCTGGTCCTCCTTGGTGAGGACGAGGGCGTCGACCTCCTCACCGAGCTCGACCTCGCTGCTGGCATCGACCGAGCGGCGGATCGAGAGCTCGTTGACCGGAATGACGCCCTCGGACTTGTAGCCGATGTCGACCAGCACTTCGTCCCTGTCGATACGGACCACGTTGCCAGTGACGACGTCACCCTCGCTGAAGAGGGTGATCGTGGCGTCGTAATTGGGGACGATCTGACCGTCGACCTCCAGCAGGAGGCCGTTCGATCCCTCGACGACTTGGGGTGCAGCCTCGGTTGCGGGCGGGTCTGCGACGGGCGTGAGCGTTTCCGGCACTACCGGATTAGGTTAGCGACCCAGAGCGCCCGCGCGCCCGCTCGCACCCCACCAGCGCCCCGCGCGGGAGGCCGGCCCGAGAATGACCGGAGCGGAGAGGGGTCCGACTGGGCCGGAGAGTGGGTCCTGCATTAGCCTCACGCCCGTGCCGGTCCGACGCACCAAGCGCGGCAGCGAGCGCACGCCGCTCGACCGCGACGCCGATGTGCTCGTGTGCGGAGCGAGCTTCGCAGGGCTCGCGGTCGCGCGCGAGCTGGCCGGCGCGGGCGCCGAGGTGATGGTGATCGATCGCTACGAGATCGGCGAGCGCGCGACATCCGCGTGCGCGGCGCCGACCGAGTGGCTGAGCGCTCTTGACCTCGACGAGGCCGTGCGGCAGACGTTCGCTGAGCTCACGATCCACACGCCGCGCTCGCGTGCGACCTACGACCTGCCGTGGAGCTTCTCGACGTTCGACTACCCGCTGCTCTGCGCCCTGCTTTCCGAGCAGGGCGACGCCCACTTCGAGACGGCGGCCGTCAAGGGCCGCAGGGGCGAGGTCGTCCATACCGACCGCGGCGACATCCGGGCGCCGCTGATCGTCGACGCGCTCGGCTGGCGGCGCGTGCTTGGCACGGGCGAGAGCTTCCAGCCGCCCGACGCCCCGCTCTCGCGCGGGCTCGAGGTGCACCCCCGCGGCGGGGGCGACGCGCTCGAGGTCTGGATCGACCGCCGCTACGTGCCCGCCGGCTACGGCTGGAGCTTTCCGGCAGGCGAGGAGGCACGCGTCGGCGTGGGCTCCTTCGACCCGCGCTTCCACGTCAAGGAGAGCACGGTCGCCCTCGCCGGCGACCTCGGACGCGACGCCGTCCGCTACCAGGGCAACTGGATCCCCCATCGGATCCGTCCCGCGGTCGAGGACGGCGTGTTCTTCTGCGGCGACTCCGCCGGCCATTGCCTGCCGCTGACGGCGGAGGGCATCAGGACAGCCCTCTACTTCGGCCTCGCCTGCGGGCGCGAACTGCGCCGCGTCGTCGAGGGGCACGCCACGCGCGAGGCGGCGCTGCGCCGCTACGAAGCCTTCTCGGCGCGCCACAGCTGGCACTTCGAGTGGCTGCTGCGAGTCCAGCGCCTCGTTCCGAGGGTTCCGCCGCGCATGCTGCGGCCGCTGCTCGCCGCGATGAGCACGAAGGCCTTCGTCGACTGGTCGTTCGGGCACTACCTGCGCATCGCCCACCCATCGTTCGTGCACGGCGAGCCGCCGCGGCCGGAGCTGAGCGAGGCGGCCCTGGCTCGCGCCGCCGCCTGAAGACCCGAACCTACGGGATGCGGCCGAACCACGCGAGCGAGAGCGCGCCGCCGACCAGCAGCAGCACGAGGCCGCCGCCCACGAAGGCGAGCGTCACCTCCCGGCGCTCGGGCTCGAAGCCGATGCGCGCCCCGAGGCCCGCGTAGACCTCCTCGAGCTCCTCAGCGCGCGGAGCATCGAAGAAGCGCCCGCCCGAGGTCTCCGCTATCCGCTCGAGCGACGGCCGGTCGGGCGGCACGGCGACCGTCCTGATCGTCCCGTCAAGCGGGTTCTCGACGTCGATCGTGCCCTCCGCGGTGCCGAGGGCCACGGTGTTGATCGGAATCCCGAGCGAGCGCGCCCGCTCGGCGACCTGGACCGGATCGGTGCTTCCCGTCGTGTTCTTGCCGTCCGAGAGCAGGACGATCGTGGCCGGGGGCTCCTGGTCGCGGCCCCCGCCGCCCTGCTCCTTGGCCCGCAGCGCCACGGGCTCGAGCGCGTCGAGCGCACTTCTCAGCCCATCCCCCATCGCCGTGCCCCCCTCGGCCTTGAGGTTCCGGAGCGCCAGGTTCACCTGCTGGCGATCGACGGTCGGCGCCACGAGCTGCTCGGCGAACCTGCTGAACGAGACCAGTCCGACCTTGAACTCCGGTGGCACCTTCTCGACGAAGGTGGTCGCAGCCTGCTCCGCCGCGACGAGCCGGCTCGGCTCGACGTCGGTGGCGTTCATCGAGCCCGAGGTGTCGGTCGCCAGCACCACGCTCGCCTCCGTGCGCGGCACCTCGAAGGTCCAGTGCGGGCGCGCGAGCGCCACCAGCAGCGCCGTCAGGGCGAGCAGCGTGAGCAGCGGCGGCAGGTGCCGGCGCCACCCGGGCGACTCCGACACGACGTTCGCCAGCAGGTCGAGGTTCGTGAAGCGCACCGCGTAGCGCTGGCGGCGGCGCTGAAGCAGCACGTACGCCCTGATCGCCACGGGCACGAACAGCAGCCCGAGCAGCGCGAAGGGGATCTCGAAGCTCACGGTCCACCCGGCCGGCGGCGCAGGAAGCGCGCGAGCACGGCGAGCCAGTCGCCGGCGGTCGAGAGCACGACGTGCTCGGCGCCAACCTCGCGCAGCTCGCGCGCGAGGTCTTCGCGCTCGGCGGCTGCCGCGGTGGCGAAGCGTTCGCGGATCGCGCGGCTCCCGGTGTCGACGCGCAGCTGGCGCCCCGTCTCGGGATCGGTAAGCCACACGTCGCCGACCGAGACGAGCTCCTGCTCGCGCGGATCGCGCACCTCGACGCACATCACGCCGTGACGCGCGCGCAGCGCGAGCAGGGGGCGGCGCCAGTCGCGCGGGCCCCGGAAGTCCGAGACGATCACGACCAGCCCGCGCTGCCGGGCAAGGCCGGTGGCGCGGCCGAGGGCCTCACCGAGCGAGGTGGTGCCGGTGCCGTCGGGCTCCGGCTCGCGGCGCAGCGCCAGTAGCAGCCCGAGCAGGCCGCCGCGGCCCTGGCGCGGGCGCAGCGCCTGAGGCTGGCGCACCCCGAAGGTGAGCACGCCGAGCCGGTTGCCGCGGCGCGTCGAGATGTGCCCGAGCGCGAGCCCGACCCCCTCGGCGACATCGGCCTTGCGCCGATCGGCCGTTCCGAACGTCATCGACGGCGAGCCGTCGAGCAGGAGCCAGGTCGAGAGCGTGCGCTCGGCGACGTGGACGCGCACGTGCGGCTCGCGCGTACGGGCGGTCACGTTCCAGTCCATCTGGCGCACGTCGTCTCCGGGCTGGTAGGGCCGCACCTGGGAGAGCTCCGTGCCCGTGCCGACCCCCGGCGTGCGATGCTCGCCCGGGACGAGGCTCTGAACGCGCAGCCGGACCTTGAGGTCGAGCGCGCGCAGCACGGCGGCGGGCGTCGGCCCCGGCCCGGGGCGATCGGGGGTGCGGACGACCGTGAGCGGGGAGCTCACCGCGGCGAGCTCAGGCGGCGGCCTCGCGCGAGAGCTCGATCTCCGGCACAGGCACCGCGGCGAGCACGTCGTCGAGGATCCGATCCGGGGTCACGCTCTCGGCGAGCGCCTCGTAGGTGAGCACGAGCCGGTGGCGCAGCACCTCGCGGCTCAGATCGCGCAGATCCTCGGGCAGCGCGTAGGTCCGGCCGCGCAGGAGCGCGAGCGCGCGGCCCGATTGGACGAGGTTGATCGGCGCGCGGGGGCTCGCGCCGAACTCGATGTAGGCGGCGAGCCGGTCGAGCCCGTACTCGCCCGGCCGGCGCGTGGCCGCGGTCAGCGCGACGGCGTAGTCGATCAGCTCACGGTCGACGTAGACGTCGCGGGTGGCGCGCTGATAGCGCGCGAGCGTCTCGGGCTCGAGCACGGTGCGGGGCTGCTCGGGCTCCCTGAGCGAGCGGTCCACCACGCCGGCCTCCTCACGCGCGCTCGGGTACTCGACGAGCAGCTTGAACATGAAGCGGTCGACCTGGGCCTCGGGCAGCGGATAGGTACCCTCCGACTCGATCGGGTTCTCGGTCGCGAGCACGAGGAAGGGGTCGGGCACCGGGAACGTGCTCGGCCCGATCGTCACCTGGCGCTCCTGCATCACCTCGAGCAGCGCCGACTGGACCTTCGCCGGCGCGCGGTTGATCTCGTCGGCCAGCAGGAAGTTGCACGCGACCGGTCCGATCTCGGTCTCGAACGTGCCGGCGTCGGGGCGGTATATGCGCGTGCCGATCAGGTCGGAGGGGACGAGGTCCGGCGTGAACTGCACGCGCCCGAAGCTGCCCCCGGCCGCGGTGGCCACCGTCTTGACCGTCAGCGTCTTGGCGAGCCCGGGGACGCCCTCGAGCAGCACGTGACCGCCTGCCAGCAGGGCGACCAGAACCCGCTCGAGCATCATCTCCTGACCGACGATGACTCGCTTGACCTCGAACAGGAGCGCCTCGAGCGCGCTGCGAACCTCGTCGGGCCCGCCGACCTCCGCCAGCCGGGGCTTCACCTCGTTCGGCTTCACCTCGTTCGGCTTCACCTCGCTCATGCGACGCTCCTATCGATCGTGGGACCCGGGCTCAGAAGCCGCGACGCTCCCGATCGGCGCGCTGCACGCGCAGCGCGCCGGTGCGATGGCGGTACGCGAAGCCGAGGAACCAGACGGCTGCCAGCGCGAGCGCCACCAAGCTCACCGGGCCCGCCTCGATCCAGTTGATGCCACCCAGCGGGTAGACGATCAGGAACAGCAGCGCGAGCCCGCCGCAGACCGCGAGCAGCATTGCGATGATCGCGCGCAGCGGAGACTGGTCGCGGTACCTCGCTCCCGTCCTGGCCTTCGGACCGCGCGCGGCGAACCGCGTAGCTGCTGGCATCAGGCTCCCTGCAGGGTGTGGCACTGCACTGCTCGGACCCCCAGGATCCTAGAGGAACGAGCCCTGCGGCCCGGCACCTCTTCCCGCGACTTGCGCTCGCTTCCCCCCGCTCACTCGCGCACGATCAGGAAGGTCCCCGCCGCGAGCAGCACGATCCCCGCCACCCTGCCCAGCGAGAGCGGGCGCTGGTCGAGGCCGAGCACGCCGAAGTGGTCGATCGTGATCGACATCGCGAGCTGGCCGGCGATCGTCGCGGCTACGACGCCGCCGCCGCCAAGCGCGCGCACGGTCACGAGCACGGTCGTCACGTAGATCGCGCCGAGCAGCCCGCCGGTCAGGTAGTACCACGACAGGCCGGCGGCCTCGCCGATCCCTCCGAAGCCGCCCGCGAGCGTGGCTATGACCGCCAGCGCAAGCGTCCCTACCGCGAACGAGATCGTGGCCGCCGGAAAGCTCCCGACGGCCTTGCCGAGCATCGAGTTGATCGGCGCCTGCAGGGCGATGAAGCCGCCCGCGAAGACGGTGAGCAGCACCGCGGCGCCCCTATCCACGGGGACTCGCCTCGCTCCGACGCGAGCTCACTTCGCCTCGAGCCAGTTCGGGCCTGTGCCGACCTCGACCGCGAGCGGCGGATCGAGCTCGAAGGCCCCGATCATCTCCCGGCGAACGAGCGCCGAGGCGGCGTCGGCCTCCTCCGCCGGACCCTCGAAGAGGAGCTCGTCGTGGATCTGCAGGACGAGCCGCGTCACGAGCCCTCGCTCGGCGAGCGCGCGGTGGCAGCGCACCATGGCGAGCTTGATGA
Organism: Solirubrobacterales bacterium; assembly: GCA_038232575.1. Taxonomy (GTDB): domain Bacteria; phylum Actinomycetota; class Thermoleophilia; order Solirubrobacterales; family Thermoleophilaceae; genus JACCZP01. The sequence goes on from JBBSNQ010000034.1 coordinate 7,061, forward strand.
TGTCGGCCGCCGTGCCCTGGATGACGGTGTTGACGGCGAGGCGCTCGCCGAGCTGGCGGGTCTGACGCTGGCGGGCGTGCAGCTCGGGGATGCTCCTGACCCGGCCGAGCAGGGTCGTCACGTAGCCGTCGTGGGCCGCCCCGGAGATCGTGTCACGAATGAAATCGCGCACGCGCGGGAAACGGTCGAGGTAGCGCTCGATGAACTCCGCCGCCTCCTCCTGCGGGATCTGCAGCCGGTCGGCAAGCCCAAACGCCGAGAGCCCGTAGACGATGCCGAAGTTGACCATCTTCGCCTTCGACCGCAGGCCGGGATCGACATGATCGAGCGGGACGTCGAAGATCTCGGCGCTGGTGGCGGCGTGAACGTCCTCGCCGCGGCGGAAGATCTCCTTGAGCACGTCCTCGCCCGCGATGTGCGCGAGCACCCGCAGCTCGACCTGCGAGTAGTCGGCCGATAGGAGAACCGCGCCCTCGTCGGCGACGAAGCAGGAGCGGATCTCGCGCCCCTCCTCGGTCCTGATCGGGACGTTCTGCAGGTTGGGGTCCGTGCTCGAGAGCCGCCCGGTCGTCGTCGCGGCCTGGTTGAAGGTCGTATGCAGGCGCCCGGTGCCGGCGTCGACGAGCTCCGGCAGGGCGTCGAGGTATGTGCTCTTCAGCTTCGTCAGCTCGCGCCAGCGCTCCACCTTGGCGACGATCGGGTGCTCGTCGCGGATCGCCTGCAGCACGCGCGCGTCGGTCGAGAAGCCGGTCTTCCCTCGCCGCTTGCGGGAGAGTCCGAGCTTCTCGAAGAGGACCTCCGCGAGCTGGGCCGGCGAGCCGATCGTGAACTCCCCGCCGGCGAGCTCGTGGATCTCGCGCTCGAGGTCGTCGATGCGGCTGGAGAAGCGGGCGTCGATCTGCGCCAGCTGCTCGCCGTCGAGCTTGACGCCGGCGCGCTCGAGCTCCACAAGGACTTCGACGAGCGGCAGCTCGACCTCGCGCAGCAGGCGCTCGAGGCCGCGCTCTGCGAGCACCTCGCGCTGGCGCTCGGCAAGCGCGCGCGTGAGCAGCGCCTCGGCGGCGAGCGCGCGGGCGGGGTCGGCGGCTGCCGCGGCTCGCTCGGCCTCCGCAGCGCTCTCGGCCAGGGTTCCCGCCCCGCCCATGTCGGAGCTACTGGCTCCGACTTCCGCGCTGCCGGCGGCGGCGTCTGCGCTGCCGGCCCCGCCGTCCGCGCCACTGGTCGTCGCAACCTCCGCGCCGAGTCCCTCCTCCTCGGCGAGCTCGGCGAGCGCGTAGCGGCGCCTGGCCGGATCGATCAGGTAGGCGGCAATCATCGTGTCGTGCTCGAGCGGCGGTGCAGACGCGCGGGCCTCGGCCGTCGCGATCGACTTCCAGTCATGCGCAACCACCGGCCGCTCGCCCCACGCGGCGGTCAGCTCAGCGAGCGTCTCGGCTCGACCGACGAGCACCCGCTCACCGCCGGCGTAGGCGGCGAAGCGCCGGGGGCCGCCGGACTCGACGGAATCGGCAGCCTCGTCGCTGGGCCCAGCATTGTCCGCGCCGTTGCCGTCTGCGCCGTCGCCGTGCGCGCCCGGGGCCACGACCAGCGTCGCGAGCTCCCCCTCGAGCGAGGCGAGGTCGGCCGGGTCCACCTCTGCCGCAACGGCCCTGACGATCGCTGCCGCGGCGGTAACCGGGGGCGCCGGCTCTCCCGCCGACGCGCCGTGCTCACCGAAGGCCTCCTCGATCCGGCGCAGCGGGTCGCGCAGCTCGAACTCGCGGAAGACCTCGCGCAGTCGCGATCGGTCCGGCTCCTGTGCGGTGGCCCCGGCGACGTCGATGTCGAGCTCGAGGGCGCGGTTGGCAACCGCGATCCGCTTCGACATGCGCGCGTTCTCGGCGTGCTCCACCAGGTTCTGCTTGCGCTTGGCACCGGAGATCTCGTCGACGCTCTCGAGCACGGTCTCGAGGTCGCCGAAGCGCTGCAGCAGCTGGGCGGCGGTCTTCTCGCCGATGCCCGGCACGCCCGGGATGTTGTCGGAGGTGTCGCCCTTCAGGCCGATCAGGTCGGGGAAGCGCTCGGGCGGCACGCCATAGCGCTCGATCACGGCGTCGCGGTCGTAGATCTTGGTGTCGGTGATCCCGCGGCTCGTCGCCATCACGCGCACGCCCGGCTCGACCAGCTGCAGCGCGTCGCGGTCGCCGGTGACGACGGTGACCTCGATGCCGAGCGCACGCGCCTGCCGCGCGAGCGTCGCGATCACGTCGTCTGCCTCGTAGCCCTCCGACCTCACGTTGCGGTAGCCGAACGCCTCCGCCAGCGGCGCCAGATGCGGCCACTGCTCCGACAGCAGGTCCGGCCGCTTGCGGCGCTCGGCCTTGTAGTCCGGGTACTCGACCTCGCGTCCCGACATGCCGGCGTCCCAGGCGACGAGCGTCGGGTGGGCACCGAACTCGGTCAGGATCTTGACGAGCATCGAGGCAAAGCCGAAGATCGCGTTCGTCGGCATCCCGGCCGAGGTGGCGATCGTCTCCGGCAGCGCGAAGAACGCCCGGTAGGCGAGCGAGTTCCCGTCGATCAGGAACAGCTCGCGGGAGCTCGCCTCGGACGTAGGGGTCGACGGCACTGAGACGATCTTAGGTTCCTGCCTAGACTGGTCCACTTGGCCTGCTCGAGACGTCCAGCGGGGTCGTGGCCTCGCGCCGGCACGCGGGCGTGGCGCTGCCCCGTGAACGCCCGCGGAGCGCGATGAAGGTCCTCCTCACGGGCGCCACCGGAACGGTCGGGACGCCGCTCGTGCGCGCTCTGCTCGAGCGCGGCGACGCGGTCACGGTGCTCTCGCGCGACCCTGCACGCGCGCGCTCGGCGCTCGGCGAGGTCGAGGCGATCGCCTGGCCCGACCCGGGCGCCTCGCCACCGCCGGTCGAGGCCGTGTCCGGTCAGGACGCGGTCGTCAACCTGCTCGGCGAGGCGATCGACCAACGCTGGTCGGACGACGTCAAGCGCGCGATCCACGACTCGCGCGTCGGGGGCACGGGCAGCCTCGTCGACGCGCTGCGCGCCGCCGAGCCGAGGCCGCCGGTGCTCGTCTCCGGCTCGGCGACCGGCGTCTACGGACCACACGGCGAGGAGCGCGTCGACGAGTC
>JBBSNQ010000035.1:0-10117 GCA_038232575.1 Solirubrobacterales bacterium
CGGGGACTCGCCGGGGCTGCGGATCGTCGGCGAAGCCGGTCGCGACGACCGTTACCCACACCTCCTCGACGACCTTGTCGTCGATCATCGCTCCGAAGATGATGTTCGCATCCGGGTGGGCGGCGTCGGCGACCGCCTTCGCGGCCTCGGTGACCTCCCAGAGGGAGAGATCCCGCCCGCCGGTGATCGAGAGCAGGATCGAGCGCGCGCCCTCCACGGAGGTCTCGAGCAGCGGCGAGGAGACGGCGTGCTCGACCGCATCGATCGCGCGGTTCTCGCCGATGCCCATACCGATGCCGAGCAGTGCCTGGCCCGCCGAGGACATGATCGTGCGCACGTCGGCGAAGTCGAGGTTGATGAGCCCGGGGAGCGTGACGAGATCCGAGATGCCCTGCACGCCCTGACGCAGGACGTCGTCGGCGACGCGGAAGGCCTCGACCATCGACGTGCGCCGCTCGAGGGCGGTCAGCAGGCGGCCGTTCGGGATCACGATCAGCGTGTCCACGGCCGCGGCGAGCGCCTCGACGCCCTCCTCCGCCTGCTGCGCACGGCGCGTGCCCTCGAACTGGAACGGCTTGGTCACGATGCCGACGGTAAGCGCGCCGACCTCCTTGGCGATGCTCGCGACGACGGGCGCCGCACCGGTGCCCGTGCCGCCGCCGGCACCGGCCGTGACGAAGACCATGTCGGACCCCTTGAGCAGGCTCTTGAGGCGGTCGTAGTCCTCGAGCGCGGCGCGCCGGCCGATCTCAGGATCGGAGCCCGAACCGAGACCGCGCGTGAGGCCCTCCCCGATGTGCACCTTTACATGCGCCAGCGACTGCTCGAGCTGCTGCATGTCGGTGTTGACGCCGATGAACTCGACGCCCTCGACCGCGGCCTCCACCATCCGGTTGACGGCGTTGATGCCGGCACCACCGATGCCGACGACGCGCAGCACGGGGCTCGCAACGGAGCCTACGCCCTGGCGCGCGGCTTCGCTCGGGTGCTCGAGGATGTCCTGCGGGATGTCGGAGGAGAAAACCTGGCGCAGACGCTCCTGGGCCGAGAGGGGGCCGCGCGGCTCCTCGCCGGGCTCGTCGAAGGCGGGCGAGGAAGGACGCTGGGGCGGCTCCTCGCGGCGCGGCACGCTCCGCGCAGCGGCGGCTTGCCGCGACGCGGCCCCCGCTTCCGCGGCTCTGGCCCCCGGCTCCGCCGATCGCGGCTCTGCCGGCCTGGGCTCAACCTCAGGCGACGCCGGCGGCGTCGGCTCCTCGCTGTGCGCGCGGTCCTCGTCGGTCTTGCGGAAGAGGGCAGCCAGGGGGCCCTCGCGCATGCTCGCTCGCTTCGGGTTACTCATCAAGGACCTCCCTCGCCAGCTGGCGGTAGGCGTAGGCCGCCTTGCCGTCAGGCTCGTAGCTCAACACCGACATCCCCTTCACGGGCGCCTCAGCGAAGCGCACGGTCTTCTTGATGCGCGAGGCGAACACCGTATCGCCGAAGTTCTCCTCCAGCAGCTCGATCGCCTCCTTCGCGTGAACCGTACGCGAATCCACGAGGGTCGGAAGTATGCCCTCGATCTCGACATCGGGGTTCAGGTTCTCCTTGATCATCGAGAGGGTGTTCTGGAGCTGGATCAGCCCGCGCATGGACAGATACTCGCATTGGACGGGGACGATCACCTTGTCGGCGGCCGTCAGGGCGTTGATCGTCAGCAGCCCGAGACTCGGCGGCGTGTCGATGCAGACGAAGTCATAGTCGTCGCGGACGGCGTGCAAAGCCTTCGAGAGCGCCCGCTCGCGCCCGATCTGCGTCGACATCGCGATCTCGGCGCCGGCGAGGTCGATCGAGGCGCACGCAACGTCGATCTCGCGCCGCCGGATCACCTCGCGCAGCGACGTCTGGTGGACGAGCACGTCGTACATCGACACCTCGAGCGAGTCGGGGTCGATCCCCTGGCTCATCGTGAGGTTCCCCTGGGGGTCGAGATCCACGGCGAGCACGCGGTGGCCGGACTCGGAGAAGGCAGCGGCCAGGTTGAGCGTCGTGGTCGTCTTCGCGACGCCGCCCTTCTGGTTGGCGAACGCGATCACGAGCGCGCCGTCCTTCTTCGCACGCGCTCTCTTCATACTGCTGCGACCGTTTGCCTTGCGACCGTTGCGAGCCATCAGATGGTTGTGGAATCGATCATCTAGCTGTGCCTATTCGCACGGCTCGGCTGGAATCCTTCAGCCTCCCTACGCTTAGGCCCGCTGTCATCGCCGCTCGACAAGCGCCTGCTGTTCGTGACCGGCAAGGGCGGCGCCGGCAAGACGACGGTCGCCGTCGCGCTGGGGCTCGCCGCGGCGCGGCGCGGCAAGCGCACGATCGTGTGCGAGGTCGCGCAGCAGGAGCGGATGTCGCGCGCGCTCGGGCGGGCGGGCGTCGGCTTCGCCGAGACCGAGCTGGCGCCCGGCCTGTGGGGCATCTCGATCGACCCGGAGCGCTCCCTCGAGGAGTACCTGCGCCTCTCGATCGGCTCACGGACGCTGCACGCGCTGCTGTTCAAGAACCGCCTGTTCCAGTACCTGGCCGCAGCCACTCCCGGGCTGCGCGAGCTCGTGACGATGGGCAAGGTGTGGGAGCTCGCCCAGCTCGAGCGCCGCACCCCGCACGCCTCTCCCTACGACCTGGCCATCGTCGACGCGCCCGCCACGGGCCACGGCCTCGGCATCCTGCGCACCCCCGGAACCTTCCGCGACATCGCGCGCGTCGGGCCGATCCGCCGCCAGGCAGACATCATCCACTCCTTCATCGTCGACGAGCGGCGCACGGGGGTGGTGGCCGTCGCCACCCCCGAGGAGATGCCGGTCAACGAGACGCTCGAGCTGCGCAGCGCCCTGCAACTGGAGATGGGCATGACCCTCGACGCCGTGATCGTCAACGGGCTCTATCCCGAGCGCTTCTCGGCGGCCGAGATCGAGCGGATGGAGGCGATCGACGGCGACGGCTCGGCGGCCGTGCGAAACGCCCTCGCCAGTGCGCGCTCCGAGCACCAGCGCGCCAGCGCCCACCGCTCTCAGCTGCGACGGCTCAAGCGGGCGCTACGTGACGGCCATAGCGGCGAGGGCTCCGCCAGCGGCGGCTTCGCCACGCTGCCGTTCCTGTTCGAGCCCGAGCTTGGGCTCGATGCCTTCGAGCGCCTCTCGCGCGAGCTCGAGCGCAAGCTGTGAGCGTCGCCGGCCTGCTCGAGGGCAGGGAGGTGGTCGTGTGCGCGGGCCCGGGCGGCGTCGGCAAGACGACAAGCGCCGCGGCGATCGCGCTCGGCATGGCGGCACGCGGCCTGAAGGTCGCCGTGCTCACGATCGACCCGGCCAAGCGTCTCGCGGACTCGCTCGGGCTGCCCCGAGTCGCCGGCGAGGAGCGCCGCGTTGCGCCGGAGCGCCTCGCCGCGGCCGGGATCGAGGTCTCCGGCGAGCTGTGGGCGTCGATGCTCGACGCAAAGGGCACCTTCGACCAGCTCGTCGAGGAGTACGCACCTGATGCGCGCGCGCGCGAAGCCGTGCTCGGGAACCGGATCTACCAGCAGCTCTCGAGCGCGGTCGCCGGCTCGCAGGAGTACATGGCGATGGAGCGCCTGCACGAGCTCCACGCAGAGGGCCGCTACGACATGCTCGTGCTCGACACCCCTCCCTCGCGCAACGCGCTCGACTTCCTCGATGCCCCCGAGCGCCTCTCGCGCTTCATCGACTCGCACTCGCTGCAGCTCTTTCTGGCCCCCAACCGCAGAGGTCTCAGGCTGCTCGGCCGCTCGGGGATGCGCGCGTTCTCGGTCCTCCGGCGCGTCACCGGCGTCGACGTGCTCGAGGACCTGGCCGAGTTCTTCCGCAGCATCGGCGGCATGACCGAGGGCATGCGCCGGCGTGCGGGCGAGGTGGGCGAGCTTCTGTCCAGCAGCCGCACCTCGTTCGTGATCGTCACGTCACCCCAGCGCGAGGCGATCGACGAGGCGATCTTCTTCCGCCGCCGGCTGCGCGAGTCCGAGCTTCCTTTCGGCGCCGCGATCGTGAACCGACTGCACCGAGCCGACCCCGACGGCGCCGACGTCGAGCCCGAGCTCGCCGCACTGCTCGACCCGGATCTCGCCCGCCGCTTGGCGCGCAACCTCGGCGACTACCGCGAGCTCGCCCGCCACGACCGCGGCGAGGTCGAGCGCCTCGCTGATGAGCTCGCCGGCGACCCGCTGCTGCTGGTACCCGACCTCGACGAGGACGTCCATGACCTCGCCGGACTGCGCCAGCTCGGCGAGCATCTCTTCGCGCCGGACGCGGTGCCGGGCTGAGGCCGGGGCGATCCGGCTCGAGAAGGCCGCGTCCCGGCGCGAGGCGACGGCTCGAGATCAGCGGATGTGCACGCCCGAGATCGCTCGCGAGATCACGAGCCGCTGGATCTCCGAGGTCCCCTCGAAGATCGTGTAGATCTTGGCGTCGCGGTGCATGCGCTCGACCGGGTACTCGCGCGTGTAGCCGTTGCCGCCGAGGATCTGGATCGCCCGCTCGGTCGCCCAGACCGCGACCTCGCCGGCCTTCAGCTTCGACATCGACCCCTCGGCTGCCTCGAAGCTCTTCCCGCTGCGGCCCATCCACGAGGCACGCCAGACGAGCAGCCTCGTGGCGTCGATCTCGAGCTTCATGTCCGCGAGCGCGAAGGCGATCGACTGGTTGTCGATGATCGGGCGGCCGAACTGGCGGCGCTCCTTGGCGTAGTCGAGCGCGTACTCGTACGCGGCCCGTGCGATTCCGAGCGCCTGGGCGCCGACGGTCGGCCGGCTCGCCTCGAACGTCTGCATCGCGGCCTGCGAGCGCGACGCCCTCCCCTCGCGTGCACGCGCCATACGTTCGTCGAGCTTCTCCTTGCCGCCGAGCAGGCAGGAGCCCGAGACGCGGCAGTCGTCGAGGTGCACGTCGGCGGTGTGCGAGGCGCGCAGGCCATGCTTCTTGACCTTGGCGCCCTGCTCGAGCCCCGCAGTGCCCGGCGGCACGACGAAGGCCGCGTGACCGCGCGAGCCGAGCTCGCGAGCGACGCTCGCCACGATCACGTGCACGTCGGCGATGCCGCCGTTGGTCGCCCACGCCTTCTGGCCGTTCAGCAGCCACGCATCGGCGGCCTCGTCGTAGCGGGCCGTGGTGCGGATCGCCGAGACGTGGGGGCCCGCGGCGGGCTCCGCGGCGGCGAAGGCGGCCAGCGCCGGCTCCTCGACGCTGCCGAAGCAGCGCGGGATCCATTCGCCCAGCTGCTCAGGCGTTCCCTGGCCGAAGATCGCCGCAACCGCGAGCGAGCTGCCCATGATCGCCATGCCGATCCCGGCGTCGCCCCAGAAGAGCTCCTCGTTGACGATCGGCAGCTGCAGCCCCGTCGGATCGGACCAGAACTGGGCTAGCGCCTCGTAGCCGTACAGGCCGATCTTCGCGGCCTCGCCGATGACCGGCCACGGGGTCTCCTCCCGCTCGTCCCAATCCGCGGCGGCCGGACGCACGACGTCTGCGGCAAAGCCGTGCACCCAGTCGCGGATATCCCGCTGGTCCTGACTCAGATCGAGGCTGAAGGACGGAGCGTCCGCCTCGTTCTCGCTCACGACTGCCTCCGTTGATCGATGATACACGTGATTATGTCACATACTCGCAGTATGATTGAAGTCCGATGATGGCGGCGCAGGAACGCGAGCAGCTGACGATCGACGAGCTCGCCCAGCGGACGAGCGTGACGACACGCAACATCCGAGCGCACCAGTCCCGCGGTCTGCTGCCCCCACCCGAGGTCCGGGCGCGAACCGGCTACTACGGCCCCGACCACGTCGCGCGGCTGCAGCTGATCAGCGAGATGCAGGCCGAGGGCTTCAACCTCAGGGCGATCAAGCGCCTGCTCGACGCCCCGCCAGACGCCAGCGAGGAGCTGCTCGGCTTCAAGCGTGCCCTGCTCACCCCGTTTGCGACCGAGCAGCCCGAGGTGATCGACCGCGAGGAGCTCGAGCAGCGCCTCGGCGGCACGCTCGACGCGAAGGCCCTGCGCAGTACGGAGAAGCTGGGGCTGGTCGTCTCGCTCGGCGACGATCGCTACGAGGTGCCGAGCCCGAGGCTCCTGCGCGCCGGCGAGGAGGTGATTGCGCTCGGAGTTCCGCTCAGCCACGCACTGGCGGTCGTCGAAAAGGTGAACCGGCACGCAAAAGGCGTGGCGGAGGAGTTCATCAAGCTGTTCGTCAGCGACGTGCTCGAGCCCCGTCAGCGCCAGTTGCCGCAATCCGAGCGCCTGACCGAGATCCGCACGGCGTTCGACCGGCTGCGCCCGCTGGCCTCACAGGCCCAGCTCGCCGCCTTCGAGCAGACGATGACGAGGGAGGTCGAGCGCGCCTTCGGCCGAGAGCTCGAGCGCTAGACCGGCGGACCGAGCCAGCGACCCTCCCGGCCGCGTCAAACCGGGGCGGAGTAGCTCGCCCAGTCGTCCTCGAGCGTCCAATCGTCCGAACGGGTGACGCCCGCGTGTGCTTCGACGGGGCTCGGGGGTGGGACGCGGTCCAGACGCGAAGCGGGGCTCGAGGCGTCCGGAACCGCTCTCAGCTCGACGGTCCCTCGACTGGGATTGTCCCGATCGCCGGTGCGGAGATCATCGGCGCGGAGATCCTCGGCGTGAGGATCGCCGGTGCGGAGATCGTCGGTCTGGAGCTCGTCGGTCTCGGCGGCAGAGTCGGCGATGCCGGAGTCGCCGGCGTCACGACCGCCCCGTTCGGAGAGGTCGCGGTCGAGGTTGACCGTGTCGACGTCGACATGATCCGCGCCGGTCACGTGAGGATCGGCGACGCTCGCCGGGCGGCCGAAGCGATCGCCCGCGCGCCCCTCTCCGCGGATATCGCGAGCGGCGATCTCCAGCGGCTCTGAGCTCTCGAGCAGGATGTCGTCTGCAGCCCGCCTCAGGTCCGGGGCGAGGAAGCCGCACATGACGTCGCGCAGCAGTGCACGCAGATGCTCCTCGATCTCGGTCACGAGCGAGTGCGGGGACTCTGACCCGATCGCATCGGCGTAGGAGCCGCGATCGCTGCCGCCGATCACGAAACGCTCGAGCGTCAGAGCGAGCTCCGCCCGCCGCTGCAGGGCGCGGCGATCGCGCTCCTCGGCACAGAGGGCGGCAAGCCGCAGCGAGAGGCTCGCCCCACCGCCGTCGGTGCTCCCCCCGAGCAGGGCGCGCAGAGCGAGCAGGTAGTCGGAGAGCGCCTCGACATCCGCCGCACGCTCGACGCCCATCTCAAAGCGGACAAGCGCCCAGGTGACGCCCGCCGTGGGGGTCGCGGCATCGAGCTCTACCAGGAACCGCCTGAGCTCGCCGCGCTCGCGCGGCACGAGGCTCCACTCCTCGCCGCGCACGTGGCCGGCGGGCCCGAGCGGAAACGACTGCCACGCGCCGTCGTTGGCGCGCGTCCAGCCGAGCGGCCCGAAGGCGACGCCGCCCGCCTTGAACAGGCGCATACCGGTCAGGAGCTTGCGGAAGCGCGCGCGGGCCTCCTCGATCGGGAACGGGGAATCGCGATGGGTGTCACGCCTGAGCACGCACAGCACGTTCGCCTCGGAGGAGTGGCCGTCGAGCCGCGACGGCCAGATCGCCTCGTCGGGAGCGTCCACGCGCTCGCCCGGCACCAGGCGCATGCCGTCTCCCAGCTCGATCGTGTCGGAATCGAGCGCCACCCCGAGCAACGGCGCCACGATCTCCGCCTTGATGGCATCGTGAAAGAGCGTCTGCTCGACCTCGGCGTAGACGTCCTCGAAGCGCGCTTCGGGGAAGCCGAAGGCGGTCGTGTCCTCGAACACGCGCTCGAGCATCGCCTGCAGAGCCGGCTCGGTGTCCTCTCCCGGCAGGCCGCGCACCCGCAGGTAGGGCTCCGCTCCCGCGCCGAGTGCCTGTGCTGCCGTCTGGCAGGTGGGCAACTCGCGCAGCGACGCCCAGCGCGCCGCGATGAAGGGCTCCGTCAGCGGCCGATAGCTGTAGAGGACCGGCCCGCGTCCGCGGGCCTGGCCGAGCTCGAAGTCGAGCTGGGCGCCGTTCTCGAGCTCAGAGGCGAGCAGCGCGGACGCGTCGATCGCGAAATCCCGCAGCGCATCGTGCAGGGAGCGGTCGTGCATGATCGGGTGTTCGGCGCCTCCCGTCGCCCTCCTGCCGGGGCATCCCGTCGCGGAGCTACGTCAGCGCCAGCGCTCGATCTGAGCTCGCGCTCTGCGGCGCGGCGGCTTCCTCGGCCGGTCCAGCCTCGTCCGCCTCGCCGCGGTCCCTGCGCAGCCAGTCACGGCCGTAGCGGCGCATATCGTCGATCAGCGGCAGCAGCGCCCGGCCCTTGGCGGTGAGTGAGTACTCGCCGCGGGGCGGCGCCTGCGCGTGAGTGCTGCGCCACACGACACCCTCCTGCTCGAGCGCCCTCAGCCTGAGCGAGAGCGTGCGCGGGCTGATGCCCGCGAGCGAGCGCTCGAGCTCGCAGAAGCGGGTCTGGCCGGCCGCCAGATCGCGAATCACTAGCAGCGTCCACTTGCCGCATATGAGCTCGGCGGTCGCGCAAACGGGGCAGGCTGGGTCGCTCTGCGTCGAGGCTGTGTCGCTCGTGGTCGCCGACATCTCGCAACCGCGATGGTATCGCGCTTCACAAAGTGAAGTACGACCGGTGGCTTCCGCCCGGAGCCGTGCCTCAGGCAGTCAGAACATGCTCGACCGAGGTCGAGCGCTGGCCCCCGGCCGCAACGAGCAGCTTGAAGTCGTGCGGATGGGTGGCGGCGGCGAGCGCCTCCTCCATCGATATGTACCCGGCCTGCACGTGGGCCAGCAGCGCCTGGTCGAAGGACTGCATGCCGTAGTAGCTCCCCTCGGCGATCACGTCGGCGAGCTTGCCCGTCTCGTCGGGGTTCATGATCATGTCGCGCACCCGCCCGGTGGTCCTGAGTATCTCGCAGGTCGGGACGCGGCCCTCGCCGTCCGGCGTGCGCACGAGGCGCTGGGAGACGACCCCCTTGAGCGTGCCCGAGAGCATCGCGCGGACCTGTTGGTGCATGTGGGGCGGGAAGAAGTCGATGATGCGGTTGACGGTCTCGGTCGCGTCGATGGTGTGCAGCGTCGAGAGCACGAGGTGCCCCGTCTCGGCCGCCGAGAGCGCCGTGGCCACCGTCTCCTCGTCGCGCATCTCGCCGACGAGGATCACGTCCGGATCCTGGCGCAGCACACGCCGCAGCGCGCGCTTGAAGGAGTCGGTGTCCTCCCCCACCTCGCGCTGGTTGATGATCGAGCGCTTGTCCGAGTGCAGGAACTCGATCGGGTCCTCGATCGTCACGATGTGCTTGGCCTCGCGCGTGTTGATCTGGTCGATCATCGCGGCCAGCGTGGTGGACTTGCCCGACCCCGTCGTGCCGGTGACGAGAATGATCCCCCGCTGCTCCTCGGCGAGCTCCGAGATGGCGTGCGGCAGAAGCAGCTGCTCGATCGTCGCGATGCCGGTCGGAATCGTCCGGCAGACCAGCGAGATCGCGCCGCGCTGGCGGAACGCGTTGACCCGGAAGCGCGCGACGCCCGGAACGCCGTAGGAGAAGTCGACCTCACCCTCCTCCTCGAACTCCGCCAGCTTGGCCTCGTTCGTGAGCATCTCCTTCAGGACGCGCTCGGTGTCGTCGCGCTCGAGCTGCTCAGAGTCGGGAATCGGCCGCAGCACGCCATGCACGCGGATCAACGGGTGCGCGGGCACCTTGAGGTGCAGGTCCGACGCTCCGCTGTTGATCACCACGCGGAGCGCGGAGGCCAGATCGAACATGAGTCAGCTATCGGACCGTTCGGCGGCCGACTTGAGCGCGACCGTGGATTCGAGAGCGTCTACTGAGGCCGCCCTGCCCGCCCGCGGTACTGTGGGCGAGCGAGCGGCGCAGGAATGCACCCGGCTAGGCGACCTCGCGCAGCCTCTGGGCCTCGGCGAGCGACTGCAGCTTCTTCAGCGACTGGGTCTCGATCTGGCGGATGCGCTCGCGCGTGACGTTGAAGGTGCGGCCGACCTCGTCGAGCGTGCGCGGCTGCTCGCCGCCGAGCCCGTACCTGAGCTCGAGCACGCGGCGCTCCCGGTAGGAGAGGTTTTCGAGCGACTCAC
>JBBSNQ010000036.1:0-9969 GCA_038232575.1 Solirubrobacterales bacterium
CATGATCCGCCTCTACCAGCGCTCGATGCACAACAAGCGCGGCGACGCCGTCGCCTCGGCGGAGATCGGCGGACGCGACCTCGCCGCGATCGCGCCGCTCGCGCTCGTGATCGTCGCGCTCGGCATCTACCCGCAGCTCGTGCTCGGCCGCAGCGAGGGTGCGACGGTCGCGAAGGTGCGCGAGGCCGGCGAGCGGGCCGCGGGGGCGCAGACCGCGGGTGAGGCGCAGCCCGGCCAGGGCGCGCAGCGCGGGCAGGAGCCACCGCCAGAGCAGGGCGTGCCGGTACGTCCGGCCGTGCCGCGAGGTGGCGACAGGCCGTGATGCGTGCACCGGCGATCGACTACTTCGCGCTCTCGCCGCTCTTCTGCGTCGTCGGCGGCTCCGTGCTCGTGCTGATGCTCGGGCTGCTGCGCGGCCGCACCGTCCAGCGCGTGCTCGTGCCCGCGCTCGCCGCGGCGGCGCTCGTGGCCGCGTTCGTGCTCAGCATCGTGCTCTGGGAGCCCGGCGACTCGCGGCCGATCGTCGAGGGCGCGCTCGCCGTCGACACGCTCGCGCTCGGCATCTCGATGCTCTTCTACCTCTCCGGCATCGCCGCGATCCTGCTCTCGCTGCGCTCGCGCGCGATCCGCGACGCCGGCGCGGGCGAGTACTGCTCGCTGCTGCTCGCCTCGATCGCCGGCATGGTCGTGCTCGCGGGCGCCGAGAACCTCGTCGCGCTGTTCGCCGGCATCGAGCTGCTCTCGATCCCGCTGTACGTGCTGTGCGCCAGCGAGGTGAGCCGCGCGCGCTCGCTCGAGTCGGGGCTCAAGTACCTCGTGATCGGATCGTTCGGCTCGGCGACGCTGCTCTACGGCCTCGCGCTCGTCTACGGCGCCACCGGCGCGACCGACTTCGCGCAGATCGCCGAGGCCGTAGGCGGAGATGTCGGCTTCACCGACCCGCTGCTGCTCACCGGCATCGCGCTCTCGATGGCGGGGCTCGCCTTCAAGGCCTCGGTCGCGCCCTTCCACCAGTGGACGCCCGACGTCTACCAGGGAGCGCCGACCCCGATCACCGCGTTCATGGCGGTCGCGACCAAGGCGGCCGCGTTCGCGGTCCTACTCCGCCTCTTCGACGACGCGCTGCCCTCGGCGCAGCTCGCGTGGGCGCCGGGCCTCGCCGCGCTCGCGGCCGTGACGATCGTGGTCGGCAACGTCGGCGCGATCGGCCAGGACTCGCTCAAGCGGATGCTCGCGTGGTCGGGCGTAGCGCAGGCGGGCTACCTGCTCGTCGGCGGAGTCGTCGGCACGCGCCTCGGCCTGCAGGCGACGGTCTTCTACCTCGCCGTCTACCTGCTCATGAACCTCGGCGCGTTCGCGGTCGTCGTCGCCCGCGAGCGGGTCTCGGAGCACGGCGACGACATCCGCTCGATCGAGGGCCTCGGCGCCGCGAGCCCGTGGCTTGCCTGGCCGCTCACGATCGCGATGCTCGCGCTCGCCGGCTTCCCGGCGACCGCTGGCTTCATGGGCAAGTTCTATCTGATCCGCGCGGCCGTCGAGGGTCAGTGGGCGTGGCTCGGCGTGGCGATCGTCGTCGGCTCGATGATCTCGCTCGTCTACTACCTGCGCGTGGTGGCGGCGATGTGGATGCGCCCCGCCACGTCCGGGGCGCCCGCACGTGGCGGATCGGCGGCAGGGCAAACCGGCTCGGGGCAGCCCGCGTCGGAACAACCGCAGCTCCGCCCCGCGGCCGGCTGGTCGCCTGAGGCCGATGCCGGCGCCCAGCCCGAGGTCACGGGCCTCGCTCTCGTCACGGCCGCCCTGACGATCGCGCTCGGCATCTACCCCGGCCCGCTCTTCGAGCTCGCCCGCGACGTCGGCACGTCGCTGTCGGGGCTGTTCGTCTGACGCCTCGTCGCCCTCCGACTTTCGCCCCGGGCGCCGCACGCGACTGTACGCTCGCCAGGCCGATGGACTACCCGCGCGAGAGCTGGACAGAGGGGGAGCGGGCGACGCTCGCGCCGCACTTCACGAACCTCGACGGGCCGGTGTTCGCCCTCGTCAACCTGCCGGAGACCGTCAAGGGCGCGCTGTTCGCGCGTTACTCGCGCTACCCGGGGACGCTGCGGCGGCTGTTCCTCGATGAGTTCGCCGAAGGCCTCGGCGCGGGGGGCAGCGGCGGGGCGGACGTCGCCGGAGAGGGCGACGGCGGTGCTGGGGAAGCGGGCGGGGGGGGTCCGGGAGCGGCCTCCGCGAACGCGTTCGACCAAGCCGAGGGCGAGCGCGCGGCAGAACTCTACCGCAAGATCTTCCTCGGCTACGGCGACGACTCCGTCGCCCAGCTCGGCGGCGTCCATCTCGCCTGCGAGTGGGTCTCGAACGTGATGACGAAGGTGCTGCAGCGCGGCCGGCTCGCCGCCTACCTCGAGCAGTCGACGCGCTACATCGCCTACGACTCGCCGATGCCGGGCGCTGGCTCGCAGGCGGATGGCAGTTCGGGCACGGCGGCCGGCTCGGGCGCAGCGGCCGGGCCGAGCGCGGACGGCGGCTACCGCTACTGGCGCGACCCCTCGCTCGGTCCCGAGTACGCGCGCGCGATGGACGGCCTGTTCGAGACCTACGCGCAGGCAATCCCCGCTGTCGAGCGCTGGGCGGCCGAGCGCTTCCCACCCGCCGATGGCCAGCCGGAGGCGGCGCACCGGCGCTCGATCAGGGCTAAGGCGCTCGACCTGCTGCGCGGCCTCCTCCCCGCCGCGTCGCTCTCGCACATGGGCATCTTCGCCACCGGCCAGGCCTACGAGCAGCTCGTGATGCGGCTGCTTGCCTCCCCCCTGCCCGAGGCGCGCGAGCTGGGCGGCATGGTGCTCGCCGAGCTGCAGAAGGTGATCCCGAGCTTCGTCACGCGCGTCGAGCGCCCGGAGCGCGGCGGCCGCTGGATCGGTTACCTCCAGCAGCGCCGCGACACGGCAGAGCGGGCCGCAGCGCGGCTTGGACTCGATGTCCGCAGCGAGCGCCAGGGGACCGCGCCGGCCGTCAGGCTGCTCGCGAGCCACGGGACGGAGGTCGACCTGATCGCCGCTCTCCTGTTCGAGTCCTCCTCGTCGTCGGAGAAAGAGCTCCGTGCCGCCGTCGAGGCGCTCGGGCCGGTGGAACGAGCGGCGTTGATCGCCGAGCTCGCCGGCGAGCGCGAGAACCGACGGCACCGGCCGGGCCGCGGCTTCGAGGCCATCCGCTACCGCTTCGAGGTCGTCTCCGACTACGGCGCCTTCCGCGACCTGCAGCGCCACCGCATGCTCACGATTCAGTGGCAGCCGCTCACCCCCGACCTCGGAGCGGGCATACCCGAGGAGCTGCGCGCAGCCGGCGTGGCCGACGACTACGAGCGCGCGCTCGAGCTCTCGCGCGCGGAGTTCGAGCGCCTCTGCGAGGCCGGCCGGCCCGAGGTCGCCCCCTACGCGCTCTGTCTCGGCTACCGGATCCGCTACGTGCTCGACATGAACGCGCGCGAGGCGATGCACCTAATCGAGCTGCGGTCGGGGCGCGAGGGCCACCCTGGCTACCGCGCCGTCGCACACGAGCTCCACGCTCAGATCGCCACCATCCACCCCGCGGTGGCCGAGGCGATGAGCCACGTCGACCGCGACGCCGAGCCCCGCCTCGAGCGCATCCTCGGCGAGATCCGCGCGCACGCGCGCGGCGGCGAGGTCATCGACCGCCTCGTGGCCGAGCGCCGACTGTAGGCCGGATCTCCACGCCCCCCGGCCGGCTCGGCTCAAGGGCCCGGCCGCCTCGGCTCAAGCCCTTGCTAACCTCAAGTTGTGCTTAGCCAAGTTTCTGTGTTGGGTCCGGACCAATGAAGAGGTTGAACCGGCGCAAGTTGCTCTTCGGAGGCGCCGGCGCTGCGGCGCTCGCTGCACCGCTCCTGCACGGGCGCATTCCCCACCAGGAGCTTCACGACCAGTTCGCGGCGGCGGCGAGCGGTAGCGGCGAGGCTCACGCCGCCGCAGGCCACGCCGCGGCAGGCGGCATGACCGCCCACGGCGGCGGCGCCAAGGGTCCGACCTTCAAGCAGGGCGGCCGCGTCGACCATCGCGCCAACGGCTTCCACCCCAACGCCATGCTGCGCGACTTCGACATGGGCAAGACGCGCCGGCTCGCAAGCGGCAAGGTGCTGCGCGAGTGGACGGTCGTGGCGGAGGACAAGGAGATCGAGGTGGCGCCGGGCGTCAGGTACCCCGCCTGGACCTTCAACGGGCAGGTGCCCGGGCCGACGCTGCGCTGCCGCGAGGGCGAGTCACTGCGCGTGAACTTCGTCAACGTCTCGAAGCTCCCGCACACGATGCACTTCCACGGCTTCCACGCCGCCGAGCACGACGGCATCCCCGAGGTCGGCCCGGGCGTCATCAAGCCGGGGCGCAGTACGACCTACGAGTTCGAGGCCGAGCCGTTCGGCCTGCATCTCTACCACTGCCACGTCGGACCGCTGGCCGAGCACATTGCGCGGGGGCTCTACGGCACGTTCATCATCGACCCGAAGAAGGGGCGTCCCGAGGCCGACGAGATGATGATGATGATGAACGGCTTCAACACCAACTTCGACGCCGAGGGCAACCAGCTGTACGCCGTCAACACGGTCGCCTTCCACTACATGCACGAGCCGATTCAAGTCAAGCGCGACGAGCTCGTGCGCATCTACCTCGTCAACGCGCTCGAGTACGACCCGATCAACTCCTTCCACGTGCACGCTAACTTCTTCCAGTACTATCCGACCGGCACGTCGCTCGAGCCGAACGAGTTCACCGACACGGTGATGCTCGGCCAGGCGCAACGGGGCATCTGCGAGCTGCGCTTCCCGTTCCCGGGCCTCTACATGTTCCATGCCCACAAGACCGAGTTCGCGGAGCTCGGCTGGATGGGCTTCTTCGAGGTCAAGTGAGCGCCGCGCCGGAGGTGACGTGAGCGCCGCCCCGAATGCCGCGCCGCCGCCGAGCTCCGGCGGCGGCCTGCTCGCTCGCGCGCCCGTCTGGCTGCTCGGGCTCGTACCGATAGCCCTGATCGCGCTCGTGCTCGGGACGCTCGCGCTGCTCGGCGGCCCCGGTCTCGGCGAGCGCCGCGGACCGCCGGTCGAGGAGCTGGCGGTCGAACGCACGGTCCTCCGCCCGGGTGAGATCGAGCTGACCGTTCGCAACGCCGGCCCCGACCCGGTGGACGTGGCGCAGGTGTTCGTCAACGACGCGTACGTCGACTTCGACGCCAGCTCCCAGCGTGCCGGCAAGCTCGGTGCGCTGACCCTGACGCTCGACTACCCCTGGCAGGAGGGCTCACCCTACAACGTCACGCTGCTGACCTCAGCAGGAGGAACGATCGAGCACGAGATCGACGTAGCGGTCGCCACGCCGTCGGCCGGCCCGCGCTTCTACGGCGTGATGGCGCTGCTCGGCACCTACGTCGGCGTCGTCCCGGTCGTGCTCGGGATGCTCTTCCTTCCCTTTCTGCGGCGCGTGCGCCAGCAGTGGGTGCGCATCTTCCTGGCGGTCACGATCGGGTTGCTCGGCTTCCTCGCCCTCGATGGCTATCTCGAGGCGCTCGAGTTCGCAGGGCAGGGCTCGGGCGCGTTCGGCGGCGCCGAGCTCGTCATCCTCGGCGCGGCGCTCGCGTACTTCGTGCTGATGGCGATCGATCGCCTGATGCGCGCGCGCAGCGAGCGCGAGAAGGCGACCGGCGCCTCCCCGCTGCGGCTCGCGACGATGGTCGCGGTGGGCATCGGCCTGCACAACCTCGGCGAGGGGCTCGCGATCGGCTCGGCCTACGCGCTCGGCGCGGTCGCACTCGGGGCCTTCCTCGTGATCGGCTTCGCGCTCCACAACACGACCGAGGGCCTCGCGATCGTCGCGCCGCTGGCGTCGCGGCCGCCCGGCCTCGGGCGGCTCGCCCTGCTCGGCCTGATCGCCGGCGCGCCCGCGATCCTTGGCGCGTTCATCGGCGCGGCGGCGTTCAACCCAAGCGTCGCAGCCCTGCTGCTCGGCGTCGGCGTCGGCGCGATCATCCAGGTGATCCAGCAGATCGCGCCCACCATCCGCGACGGCTCCGGCCGCATCCTGCACGCGCACAGCATCGCCGGCATCCTCGCCGGCGTCGGCATCCTCTACCTGACCGGGCTGCTGCTGGCGGTCTGATGGCGACCGAGCGAACGCACATGGCCGCCCACCACGCGCACGCCGAGCGCGCCAACAGCGACACGGTCGAGAACTACGCGAAGGCGCTCTACTCGCTGCAGTCGCAGGCTCGCGGCGGCGTCGCCACCAACGCGCTCGCCGCGCGGCTCGGGGTCACCGCCGGCTCGGCGTCGGCGATGCTCAAGCGCCTCGCGACGCTCGGCATCGTCGAGCACGAGCCCTACCACGGAGTGCAGCTCACCGCCGAGGGCGAGCGGGTCGCGCTCGAGGTGATCCGCCACCACCGCCTGCTCGAGCTCTTCCTCGCGGAGATCCTCGGCATGCCCTGGGACCGCGTCCACGAGGAGGCAGAGGTGCTCGAGCACCACCTCTCGGAGGATGTCGAGGAGCTGATCGCGGCCAAGCTCGGCCAGCCGACCCACGATCCGCACGGAGATCCGATCCCGAGCGACGAGCTCGAGCTCGAGCACGACAGCACGATCTCGCTCGACAGGCTCGAGCCCGGCGACCGGGCCACCTTCAGCCGCGTCTCGGACTCGAACGCCGAGATGCTGCGCTACCTCTCCGCACGCGGGATCGCCCCCGGTGCCGTCATCGAAGTGCGCGGTCGCGAACCCTTCGGCGGGCCGCTCACGGTCAGCGTCGACGGCGGAGAGCACGCGCTCGGTGACGAGCTCGTTCGCGCTATGCGGGTCGAGCCGAGGGGTGCCCGCATGAAGCCTTGAGAGGCTAGGTTGACGCTAGACATGCCTCGAGCCACGACGCTGTCGCTCCCCTCCCATCGCACAACGCCTTCCGGCCAGACTGCTCCTCGCGGCACGCTCTGGGGGGCGCTGCTCCTCGGCCTAGGGTCCGCCCTGGACCTCTCCGGCGCGGTCAATCGCGACGTTTACCCGGCAGTTCCAAGTGAATCGCCCTCCGGGTAGCGAGGGCAACCCGCGACCCGAACCCTCGCGGTCAAGACCTCAACCGGCGGAGCTGGAGGTGCAGCCTCCGTCGAGCCAAGAGCTCGCAGGCGCGCTGGAAGTCATCGGGCGAGAGCTTGCGGCTCGCCCGACGACGGCGGGCGGCGAGTCGCAGTCCCCCCGAAGTAACGGCGGTCGAGATGCAGCAGTTCACCGCTGGTCCACTCCCATCGTCCGGCGAGATGGCCGGATACAAGAGTGTGGATCCTGCCCTTCCTGGTCGCATCGCGGACGGCGCCGACGGCGAGCGCCAGCACCGTCACGAGATGGAGACGCGGCAGTCGAAGACTGCGAGCTTTGTGAGCGTCGCCGGGGTGCTCGGCGGGGGTGCTCTTCGTCATCTTCATGGCTGGGCTCGCTGCTTATGAGCTCAGTCAAGGGAGTGACCTGGCCGCGCTCGCGGCGATCATCTCTGCGCTGGCGCCTGTCGTTATTGCGCTCCTGGAGGGGACGCTCCGCTCAGGCTGATCCAGTGCCGGCGGCTGAAGCCCGCGTAGAGTTGCGCGCGGGATGGGAGCGCTCAGCCGGCTACGCGAGCTCTGGCGCCTGACGCGCCCGGTGTCCGCGGAGCTCGAACGGGCGCTCGAACGCCGCTGGCGTGAGCTTCCGGCGCACGTCAAGACCGCCTCGCAGGCGCTCGGACGGCGGACCGGCGGCTGCGAGGGAACGCACGGCGTGTTCCCGCGCTGCAACCTCGCCTGCACACCCTGCTACCACTCGCGCGCCGCCAACCGCGTGCCCACCGACGGCGCCCACACTGTCGCCGAGGTCGAGCGACAGATGTCGCATCTGAGCCGGGTGCGGGGTCCGGGCCAGCACGCTCAGCTGATCGGCGGCGAGGTGACGCTGCTCGCTCCCGAAGATCATGCCGCGGCGCTGCTCGAGATGCGCCGCCACGGGCGCAAGCCGATGAGCATGTCGCACGGCGACTTCGACTACGAGCACCTGCGCCGGCTGGCGGTCGGAGCCGACGGCAGACGACACTTCGACCGGCTCTCCTTCGCCGGGCACTTCGACTCGACGATGCTCGGGCGGCGCGGCATTCCCGCCGTCGAGCGCGAGGCGTCGCTGCATCCGAGCCGGCGGGCGTTCTGCACGATGTTCGAGCGCCTGCGGCGGGAGACCGGCGTTGCGAGCTACCTCGCCCACAACATGACCGTGACGCCGGCGAACCTCGGGCAGGTGGCCGAGGTCGTCGGGGCAGCCAGCGGCATGGGGTTTCGCATGCTCTCCTTCCAGCCGGCGGCGTTCGTCGGCAACGCGAGCCGCTGGCGCGAGGACTACCGGGCGATCGATCCGGACGAGGTGTGGGCGGAGATCGAGCGCGGGGCGGGCGCGCGCTTGCCCTTCCGGGCGGTCCAGCTCGGCGACGAGCGCTGCAATCGAAGCGCCTACGGCGGCTACGTGGGACGCCGCTGGGTGCCGCTGCTCGACGATCGTGTCGCCGCCGATCTCGCCGCGCGCGACGCCTTCTATGCAACGATCGGCGGCATCGACTTCGACGTTGCCCGCCCGCTGCTGGCGGCTCGCGTGCTGCGGGCGATCGCACGCCGGCCGCGCGCGATCCCGGTGGCGGCGGGTTGGCTGCTGCGGTTCGGGCGCCGAGCCGGCGTCGCCGGGCTGCTGCGCCACGGCTTCCGGCCGCTGACCTACGTCATGCACAACTTCATGGACGCGGGCGACGTGGCGCCGGCCTGGGAGCTGATCGGACGCGGCGAGCGCTCCGCCGATCCCCGCATCCACGCGACCCAGGAGCGCCTCGCAGCCTGCTCCTACCACATGGCCCATCCCGAGACCGGCCAGCTCGTGCCCGCCTGCGCGCAGCACGCGGTGCTCGACCCGGAGGCGAACGAGGCGCTGGCGCGGCGCCTGCCGCTGGCCGCGAAGGAGCGCCGGGCGGAGGCTGAAGCCGTGGTCGGAGCATGAGCCTGGACCCCGCCCGGCTCCGCGACCAGCGGCTCGTCGTTCCATCGATCCTCTCTGCCGACTACGCGCAGCTCGGCGCGCAGGTGGACGCCGTGCTCGAGGCGGGCGCGCACGTCATCCACGTCGACGTGATGGACGGGCACTTCGTCCCGCCGATCACGATCGGTCCGCTGATTGTCGAGGCGATCGCCGAGCAGGTCCACGCCGCCGGCGCGATCGTCGACGTGCACCTGATGATCGAGCAGCCGGAGCGCCAGATCGCCGCCTTTGCAAGCGCGGGAGCGAACTCGATCTCCGTCCACCACGAGGCCACCCCCCACGTGCACTACGCGCTCGGTGAGGTGCGCGAGGCGGGCTGCCGCGCCGGCCTCGCCCTCAACCCTGCCACGCAGCCGGAGGTCGTCGCCGGCCTCGAAGAGCTGCTCGACATCGTGCTCTGCATGACCGTCAATCCGGGATGGGGCGGCCAGGCCTTCATCCCACGCTCGGTCGCGAAGGTCGAGCGCCTGCGCGCGCTCGCCCCGGACGCCGCGATCGAGGTCGACGGAGGCATCGACGAGGGCACCGCCGCACGCTGTGCGGAGGCGGGCGCCAACCTCTTCGTCGCCGGCTCGTCGGTGTTCGGCGACCCCGACCCCGCTGCCGCCTGCCGCCGCATCGCCGATGCGATCGCGGCCGCGCCATAGGGCTGGCACGGCTCCCCCATCCTGAATCCTGTGAAACCCGATCGGGTTTTGCTAAATTAGGCCCTCCAGATCGCCGAGAACGCAGGTAGCGGGCTACGACCAGCGAAGCGAGGGCCGATGAACAAGTTCGAGACGCTGAAGGCTGAGAAGGACGGGCTCGACGTCTACGACGCGCTGATGCGCGCCTCGCGCGACGGCTGGGAGACGCTCGACGAGGACGACATCGCGCGCCTGAAG
>JBBSNQ010000037.1:0-9959 GCA_038232575.1 Solirubrobacterales bacterium
AGCCGGATCTTGACGACGTCGACGCCGAGCGACTTGAGCTCGTCGAGGCTGCGCGCACGGGTGGCGTCGTCGGCGTTGACGATCTGGGTGCCGTCCTCGAGGATCGTCGCCTGGCCGCGCGAAGCGGCGGCGGCGGAGGGCAGGACGAGGCAGGCGGCGAGGCAACCCAGCACGATCGAGAGGCGCTTGCGGGTCATGGGGAGGGTGTTCTCCTTTCGAGGGCGGCCGTCAGCCGGCGCGGTGGGCGCCCCGAAGTCGGAGCAGCACCCGCTAAGACAACGAACTGAGGGCGGTGTTGCGGTGGGTGCCCCGCTCGCGCCCGAACTCAACCTGATGCTAACGGACACTAGACTCGGCGATCCGTGATGAGGCCCGGCGCGCACCACGTGATCACGCCCGGCGCGCACCCCGTGATGAGGCCCTGCGCGCAGGCCGCGGTCAGGCCGCGCGGCCACCATTTCATGCGGCCCGGCGCGCAGCCGTGACCAGGCTCAGCAGCTACTTCCTGCCGACGCTCAAGGAACCCCCCGCCGACGCCGAGGCCGTCTCGCACAAATTGATGGTCCGCGCCGGCCTGATCCGGCAGCTCGGGGGCGGCATGTGGACGTTCCTTCCTGCGGGCTGGCGCGTGCACCGGCGCGTCGAAGGCGTGATCCGCGAGGAGCTCGACCGGATCGGCGCGCAGGAGATGCTGCTGCCGGTGATCCAACCCGCCGAGCCCTGGCGCCAGACAGGCCGCTACGAGATCGAGGAGCTGTTCAAGCTCGAGGATCGGCGCGGCGCCGAGCTCGTGCTCGCTATGACCCACGAGGAGGCGCTCACCTACCACGTCGCGCGCGAGGTGCGCTCCTACCGCGACCTGCCGCTCATGCTCTATCACTTCCAGACCAAGGAGCGCGACGAGCCACGGCCGCGCGCCGGCCTGCTGCGCACGCGCGAGTTCGTGATGAACGATTCCTACAGCTTCGATCGCGACCGCGATCGTCTCGATCGCGCGTACGAGCTCCACGTCGGCGCCTACGACGCGATCTTCGACCGCTGCGGCCTCGAGTGGTACCGCGTCGAGTCCGATGTGGGAATGATGGGCGGCGTCGGCGCGCACGAGTACATGGCGCCGTGCGCGGCGGGGGAGAACGAGGTCGCCCTCTCCTCGGCGGGCTACGCGGCAAATGTCGAGGTGGCGAGCGCCGAGCCTCCCGCGGTCGACGGCCTGCCCGAGGCGACGGACACGCCCGAGACGGTGGAGACGCCGGGCAGCGAGACGGTCGAGGTGGTCTCGGCCCTGCTCGGAGTACCGGCGGGCGCTCTGATCAAGGCGCTGCCGATGGTGCTCGAGGGAGGTGAGCCGCTGCTTGTCGTCCTGCGCGGCGATCACCGCCTGAACGAGATCAAGCTGCAGAACGCGCTCGGTGCGGCGGCGCGAGCCGCCACGGCCGAGGAGGTGAGCGAGCTGTTCGGGTCGGTCCCCGGCTACATCGGCCCGGTCGGCGCGCGCGCTGCGGTCGTTGCCGACGAGGGCCTGCGGGGCATGCACGGCATGGTCGCGGGCGCCAACGAGCGAGGCCTTCACCTGCGGGGGGTCGAGCCGGGGCGCGACTTCGAGCCCCGCTTCGCCGACGTGCGCAACGTCGAGGCTGGGGACAGATGTCTCGCCGGCGGCGAGATCCGGATCGAGCCGGCGATCGAGGTCGGCAACATCTTCAAGCTCGGCACCCGCTACTCGGAGCCGCTCGGCGCTACCTTCCTCGACGAGCAGGGCGTCGAGCACGCGATCTGGATGGGCTCCTACGGGATCGGCCCGGCGCGCATCATGGCCGCGGCGGTCGAGCAGCGAGCCGACGATCGCGGCATCTGCTGGCCGCGCGGCATCGCGCCCTTCGACGTCGAGCTGGTCGCGCTCGCCAAGCCGGGCGAGCACGCGCACGAGCTCGCCGAGCAGCTCTACGCGGACTTGCGCGGCGGGGGCCTCGAGGTGCTCTACGACGACCGCGAGGCGAGCGCCGGCGAGAAGTTCGCCGACGCCGAGCTGCTCGGCTGCCCGCTGCGACTCACGCTCGGGCGCCGGAGCGCCGAGGCCGGGCAGGTCGAGGCGCAGATCCGGCACGGGCTCGAGGCGCGCGAGCTCCCGCTCGACGGGGCGGCCGAGTCAGCGAGCGAGCTGTGGCGCACACTCCGCTGAGCAAGCGCCGCCTGCTCGGGCTCGACCGGTCGGGCGGCCCGCACCCGGCGACGAGGCGCGGGCAGCCGCTGCGCCCCTGGACCGTGCCGAACCTGATCGGCTTCGTCCGGCTGGCGCTGATCCCGGTCTTCCTGCTGATCGCGCTTACGTCAGGGGACGGCCGCAGTGCGGCCGCGGCGGCCCTGTTCCTGTTCATCTGCTTCGCCGACTACTTCGACGGCGTGACGGCTCGCCTCACCGGCCAGTACAGCCGCCTCGGTGCGCTGCTCGATCCCTTCATCGACAGGCTGCTCGTAGTCGCCGCGGTGGTGGTCTGCTACCGCTTCGAGCTGCTGCCGCGCTGGGCGCTCGCGGTGCTGGCCGCGCGCGAGATCTTCATGCTGGTCGCGACGCGGATCGCGCTCTGGCGCGGCTTCGATCTAAACATCCGGATGATCGGCCGGATGGCGGTCTGGCCGCTGATGGTTGCGCTCACGCTGGCGATGGTCTCGCGCACCGCGGTGGCCGACATCCTGCTCTACATCGGTTTGGTGATGACGCTCGCCGCCACCTTCGCCTACATTCGAGACACCGGTAGCGCGCTCCGGCCCTGACCCTCAAGCTTCGCTTGACCCCTGGGCTATACTGGGCGGTGCGCTCGATCTCGGTGGCGCTCGGACCTCACAACCCGCGAAGGAGCCCATGAACACCTTTCCCGACCTCGGCGCGCTCGATGATGGCGAGCTCAAGCAGCTAATCGAGCAACTGACCGCGGAGGAGAACGAGGTCTCCTATCGGCGGCGAATGCTCCACGGCAAGATCGACATCCTGCGCGCCGAGCTCGTAAACCGGCTGCGCCGCAGGCACGACGAGGGCGAGAGCGCGATCAGCGGCGACGACGTGCAGCGGCTCGCCGACATCCTGGCCGGCAAGGCGATGCCGGGCGACACCGCCGAGTAGCGGCCGGCGCGGGCGTCCATCGTGCACTGCCCGGAATGCGGCTTCGTAGCGGCTGAGGACGCGAGCTACTGCCAGAAGTGCGGCGCCTTCGTCGGCTCGGGCTCCGGCTCAGGCGACGACACGACGGTCGCCTACGAGGTCGACGAGAGCGGCGATCTGCGGCCGGTGGACCTCGAGCGCGCGGTCGAGGGCGGCGGTACGCTCGTCATCCGCTCCGGCGGTGGGCGCTCCGGCGAGGCTTTCCCGCTCGATTCCGAGCGACTGACCGTAGGCCGCAGCCCCGAGTCGGAGGTATTCCTCGATGACGTCACCGTCTCGCGCAACCACGCCGTGCTCGTGCGCCGCCGCGACGGACTCTACATCGACGACCTCGGCTCCCTCAACGGCTCCTACGTCAATCGCCGGCGGATCGAGTCGCACCGCTTGGCGCACGGGGACGAGCTGCAGATCGGCAAGTACAAGCTCGCCTACCTGGATCGATGAGCAGCGAGCTCGAGCAGGCTAAGGGCAGCCAGCCCGGCGAGCACGGGAGCGCGGCGCTCGGAGTGCGGGCGGGCGCAGCGATCGAGCGGCCGTCCAGCGAGCCCAGCCAGCCGCGCGGCGCCGAGCTCGCGCCGGGCGAGAGCCCTCCGCCGCTCATCGAGCAGGGTCGCCGGCAGAAGGCGCTGACGATCGGCGCGGTGTGCAAGCAGCTCGAGCGCGAGTTCCCCGACATCTCGATCTCGAAGATCCGCTACCTCGAGGACCAGAAGCTCGTCTCGCCGCGCCGCACGGCAGGCGGCTACCGCCTCTACTACGCCCCGGACGTGAGCCGGCTGCGCACGATTCTGCGCCTGCAGCGCGACGAGTTCCTGCCGCTGCGCGTGATCCGTCAGGAGCTCGCCGCCGGCCGCGCCGAGCCCGAGGTCGCAAGCGGGCGGGGGCCCGACCCGCGGGCGCTGCGGCGCGCCAGCGTGACCGCCGAGCCGAGCGGGTCGCGCTACGCGCTCGCCGAGGTGCTCGAGGACACGGGCGCCTCGGCCGAGCTCGTCCGCGAGCTCGAGGAGTACGGCGTCATCCGCGGCCAGAAGCACGACGGCCAAATGCTCTACGACGACGCCGAGCGCGAGATAGTGCGTGCCGTGGCGGAGCTCGCGCGCTTCGGCGTCGGCGGGCGCAACCTGCGGGTCTTCCGGACATCGGCCGATCGCGAGGCGGCGCTGCTCGAGCAGATCCTCGGGCCCGCGCTGCGCTCGCGCAACCCGGCTCGCCGCCGCGAGGCCGTCGAGGCGCTCGAGAACCTCGCGGCCACGGCGTCGCACCTCAAGTACCTGCTGCTCGTGCGGGACCTGCGCAAGATCGCCACCTGAGGAGGCGGCCGTGAAGCTTGAGGACGCGGCCCAGACCACGAATCCGAGGACGCGGCCCTGATCGACCTGCGCGCCTACGTGCGCGACATCCCCGACTTCCCGAAGCCCGGGATCGTCTTCAAGGACATCACGCCGCTGCTGCTCGACCCGAGCGCGCTCGAGCATACGATCGAGGCGCTGAGCGGCTACGCGGCGGGTCGCGAGGTCGACTTCGTGCTGGCCGCGGAAGCGCGCGGCTTCGTGCTCGGGGGCGCCGTCGCGGCGCGCGTGGGCGCCGGCTTCATCCCGGCGCGCAAGCCGGGCAAGCTCCCCGCCGACACCTCGTCGGTCGAGTACGCGCTCGAGTACGGCGTCGACGCGCTCGAGGTGCACCGCGATGCGCTCGCCGGCGGAGCTCGTGTGCTCGTCCACGACGACCTGCTGGCGACCGGCGGCACCGCCGAGGCCGTCTGCCGGCTCGTCGAGGAAGCGGGCGCGATCGTTGTCGGCTGCGCCTTTGTGATCGAGCTCGGCTTTCTCGGCGGCCGCGGACGCCTGGAGCCGCACGACATCGACTCGCTGCTCGTCTACGACGGGGGCTGATGAGGCCCGTAGCGCGCACGCGGACGATTCGCGCGGGCTCCCGGACCGTGTGGGAGCTCGTCTCGAACCCCGAGCACCTACCGCGCTGGTGGCCCGGCGTGCAGCGAGTGGAGGACGCCTCGCGGAGCTCGTGGACGAACGTGCTGCGGTCGCCGCGCGGGCGCGTCGTGCGTGCCGATTTCACGCGCGTCGACGCCGAGCCCGGGCGCAGGCTCGTGTGGCGCCAGGAGGTCGAGGAGACGCCGTTCGAGCGCTTCCTCAACGCGGCAACGACCGAGATCACGCTCGCACCCCAGGGGTCGCAGGCGACGAGGGTCGAGCTATGCCTCACTCAGCGCCTGCGCGGGATCGGCAGGCTGGGCGGCCTGCTCGCGCGGCGCGCGGCGCGCAGGCAGCTCGACGAGGCCCTCGACGGGCTCGCGTACGTGAGCGAAGGCCGGACGGAGTCATCCGTGAGCGACGGGCGGGCGGAATCGGCGGCGAGCGAGGCTAGCGCGGAGGGTGGAGACGGACGATGAAGGAGTGCGCAGCGGGAGCGGGCTCGACCGGTGAGTGAGCTGACCGAGGACGCGCGCTGGTGGGGCTGGGGCCGAGAGGACGACCGGCCGGCGCTCCCGCCCGCAGCCGTCGCCGCGCTAGCGGAGGAGCTCGGGCTCGCAATGGGCGGCGCAGGCGGAGCGGAATCGGCACAGCGACGGGCACGTACAGAGGCACACGCGGAGGCGGAAGCATCGGCGCGTGAGCCAGCGCTGGAGCGGGTGCGCCTTCCCGAGCCGCGCCTAGCGCAGGGGATCAGGGAGCGCCTCGAGTCGATCCTCGGGGCAGAGGGCGTGCGGATTGATCGGCTCGCGCGCGTCTCGCACGCCGCCGGCAAGAGCTACCCGGACCTCGTGCGGCTGCGCTCGCTGGACGCATCGGAGGCTCCCGACGCCGTTCTTTACCCGCGCACCCGTGCCGAGGTGTCGGAGGTGCTGGCCGCCCTGTCGGAGGCGCGGGTCGCAGTAGTGCCCTTCGGCGGCGGTACGAGCGTCGTGGGTGGAGTCGCGCCCGCGCGGCATGGCTTTGCTGCGGCCGTATCGCTTGATCTCGCACGGCTCGATCGCCTGCAGGCGATCGACACCCACTCGCTCCGCGCCATCTTCGGACCCGGCATTGTCGGTGCGCGGGCGGAAGCCGCGCTTGCCGAGCACGGCTTGACGCTTGGGCACTTTCCGCAGTCGTTCGAGCTTGCGACGATCGGCGGCTTCCTCGCCACGCGCTCGGCGGGCCAGGCATCGACCGGCTACGGGCGCATCGACGACCTCGTCCTCGGATTGCGGCTGGCGACGCCGGTTGGCGAGCTCGTCGTGAGGCCGATGCCCGCCTCCGCGGCTGGCCCGTCGCTGCGCGAGCTGATAGTTGGCTCGGAGGGCGTGCTCGGCGTGATCACCGAGGCCACGCTCGCCGTCCACCGAGCGCCGGCCGAGCGCCGCTACGAGGGCTGGTCGTTTCGCTCCTTCGAGCAGGGTGCGGAGGCCTTCCGCGAGCTAGCGCAAGCTGGTGCGGCCCCCGACATCGCACGCCTCTCCGACGAGGAGGAATCGCGCCTCTCGGCGGCGCTGGCGGGTGGCGGATCGGTCTTCGAGCGCGTGGGGCGCGCCTACCTGCGCGCGCGCGGTCACGCGGGCGGGTCGATCGCGATCGTCGGCTTCGAGGGCGAGGGGCGCGAGCTGGCGCGCCGGGGTGCTCGCGCCGCCCGGATCCTGCGCCGCGCGGGCGGCCTCGCGCTCGGCGCGCGCCCCGGGCGTACCTGGGAGCGCGGCCGCTACGCGGCGCCGTATCTGCGCGACGAGCTGATGGACCTCGGCGCGATGGTCGACACGCTCGAGACCGCTGCCAGCTGGAGCGATCTGGGCGCGCTCCACCGGGGCGTGCGCGATGCGCTGCGCTCGCGCTTGAGCGCACGCGGCACGCCGCCGCTCGTCGGCTGCCACATCTCACACCTCTACCCGCATGGCGCTTCCCTCTACTTCACGATCCTCGCCCGCAGCGAGCAGGGCCTGGAGATCGAGCAGTGGCAGGATGCAAAGTCGGCCGCCAGTGACGCCATCGTCGCGGGCGGCGGGACGATCACCCACCACCACGCGGTCGGCCGTGATCACCGGCCGTGGATGGGGGCGGAGGTCGGCGAGCTCGGGGTCGAGCTGCTGCGGTCTGTGAAGGGGCGCGTCGATCCGAACGGGGTGATGAATCCGGGCAAGCTGCTGCCGCCTCCTGCCGTGGACGCGTAACCCGCCTCTGGCGGAAGGGCCCCGGCGCCACTTGCGCGGGGCCTGGCTCCGGTGAGAACCTAGTCGCGGCGCTCGGTTCGGGCTTACGCGACGTTGGTTCCGCAGCGTCTCTCGTGTAGCCCGGGTGCGTCGCTTTCGCCCTCGCTCGCGGCCGGCGACGACGTCCCCACCGTCGCCACCCACGCACGGAGCGGTGAGCTGCTCCATCCGTGCCGTCTAACCGGGCGCGCACGAATCTGCCTGAACGGCGGGGGTGAGTCTCGACTGCCTCCGCTCTCGGCGCCATCGGCTGTCAGTTGCTCGCCCCCCTCGAGCTCGGACACCCGGGGATGCTGATCCCCGTCGTCGTCATCACGCTGATCGTTGTAGTGCCCTACGCGATCGCTGAGGTTCGCCGCAGCGATCGCGAGTCGCGCGCGCCTCGGCGGTAGCGTGGCGAGTCGACCGGGCGTCGGACCGTCGACGAGGGCGCCTCGCCGAAAGCACCCGCCCGCAGGCACGCAGGGCTAGCGGGCCAGGTAGCGCAGCGCCGACTGCGCGCTGTTGTAGCCGTTCATGCCGTGGGCGCCGGCGCCGGGGGGCGTGGCGGCTGAGCAGATGAAGACCCCGGGGATGCCGGTGCTGTAGGGGTCGAGCGCGGGGCGGGGCCGGATCAGTATCTGCAACGGCGTGTTCGCGCCGGTGACGATGTCGCCGCCGATGTAGTTCGCGTTGCCGGCGGCCAGCTCGGCGGGCGAGCGCGCGGCGGTCGCGAGGATGCGCTCGCGAAAGCCGGGCGCGAAGCGCTCGATCTGCGCGACGATCGCCTGCTCGGCGTCGCCGTCGTAGCCGCTCGGCACGTGCGCGTAGGCCCAGACCGGGTGCCGATCACCTGCAGAGCGCTCGGGGTCGGCGAGGTACTGCTGGGAGACGAGCACGAACGGGCGCTCAGGCATCCGCCCGCGGTTGATATCGAGCTCGGCGGCGGCGACCTCCTCGAAGGTCCCGCCGAGGTGGACCGTAGCGGCTCGGCGGGCGGCCTCGCTGCGCCACGGAACGCCGCCCTCGACCGCGAAGTCGAGCTTGAACGCCCCCGGGCCGTGGCGGTAGCGGCGGTAGGCGCGCGCGACGTGGGCGGGCAGGCGATCGCCCGCCAGCGCGACCACCGCGGCGGGCGCCAGGTCGAGCACGACGGCGGCCTTGCTCGGGAGCTCCGACAGCGACCGGACGCGTACGCCCGTCTCGATGCTCCCGCCGTGCTCGCGCAGGTCGGCCGCCAGAGCGCCCGTGATCGCCTGCGAGCCCCCGCGCGCCACTGCCCAGCCATGGCGGTGGCCGGCGGCGATCAGCGCCGTGCCGATCGAGGAGCTCATCGGGCGGCTCAGGGGGCTGAACGCGTGCGCGGCGACGCCGCCGAAGAGGGCTCGCGCCCGCTCGCTCCGCCAGGCGCGCGCCAGCACGCTCGCCGGCAGCGCGCTCGGCACGCCGAAGCGGGCGAGCCGGACGGGATGGCGCGGGACGTGCAGGACGGGGCGGAAGAGGTCGTCGGCGAGCGCGTCGAACCCACGAGCGGCGCTGCCGAAGACGCGCTGCCACGCGGCGCCGTCGGCGCCGAGCCCGGTCGCCGTGGCCCCGATCGAGCGCAGCAGCACGCCGGCGCTGCCGTCGTCGAGCGGATGCGCGCAGTCGACCTCGGCCCGGCGCCACTCGAGGCCGTGGCGCTCGAGCTCGAGCGAGCGCAGGAAGGGCGAGCCGACCGCCATCTGGTGCACGGCCGAGCAGTGGTCGTGCAGGAGCCCCGGCAGCGTCAGCTCGCCGCTGCGCGTGCCGCCGCCGATCGTCTGCTCGGCCTCGAGCACGGTCACGCCGATCCCCGCACGGGCGAGCGCGACGGCGCACGCCAGCCCGTTGGGGCCCGA
The DNA here is from genome assembly GCA_038232575.1 of Solirubrobacterales bacterium. GTDB lineage: Bacteria > Actinomycetota > Thermoleophilia > Solirubrobacterales > Thermoleophilaceae > JACCZP01. The sequence goes on from JBBSNQ010000037.1 coordinate 9,218, forward strand.
GCCGACGACGACGGCGTCGCTCAACCGGTCAGGCGCGGGTCAGGGGCGCGTCGTCCCCGCGCGGCTTGCCGTTCCCGCGGGCAGCGTCATCCCCGCGGGGCGCCCCGTCCTCGCCGCCGATGACCTCGACCGGAAAGTCGAAGGACTCCTCGAGCCACGGGCCGCGCTTGAGCAGGTCGGCGACGTCGACCCAGCCCTCCTCGAGCAGTCCGGTGGCAGCGTCGTAGAGGCGGTAGCGCTGGCGCTGGATGTGGGCGGGCTGGCTCTCGAGCGCGACCACCCTGAGCTCGCCCTCGCCGAACTCGCACTGCTCTTGGACGATGTCGAGCAGCTGCCGGTGGTGGAAGTGCCCGTCGCCGAAGTTCCAGCCGGTGACAAGCCCGGAGACGAACTCGCCGTCGCGCACGTGGTAGGCGTCGACGTCGTCGACGGCGCGTGCGGCCAGCGCATTCAGCGCGCGCCCGTGGGCGTGCATCGAGCGGAAGGCGAGGTTCTTCTCCATCACGAACTCGCCCGTCTCGCGCCCGTAGAGCCGCGCGAGCTGCTCGACCTGTACGTGCGCCACCTTGCAGGCGCGCTCGTCGAAGCGCTCCTCCGCGCCTGCGTCCTTGCGGAAGAGCCAGAAGCTCGTCGCCCAGTTGCCCGCGTAGTAGCGCATCGCGGGGAGGAAGGAGATCTTGTCGGGGAAGAGGTTCCCGACGATCGGGATCACGACCCCGACCAGGACGAGCGTCGCGATCAG
>JBBSNQ010000038.1:0-9838 GCA_038232575.1 Solirubrobacterales bacterium
CTGCATGTAGAAGGCGATCACTCCCGCTGGTCCGACCAGCCCCCCGAGTATCAGTGCGGTGCGAACGGCGAGCGTAGGGCCGGTGCCGCTGGTGCGACCCTGACGAGGGCCGCGCCACAGCACGGCCAGCATCCACAGGTGCACGGTCGGGATGAGCAGCAGCGCGGCGAAGGGATTCGCGACCCAGGTGAGCAGCGTCAGCAGCGAGAGCACCAGAGCGGTGGCGCATGCCGCTCCGGGCGAGGAGATCTCGCCGGGCGTGCGCCTACCGCCGACCAGGCGGGAGCGGCCGAGCAGCCAGGCGAGGATCGCGCACAGCAGCGTCAATGCGAGCAGCGCAGCCGCGGCCGGCCCCGGCGGCTCGGAGCCCGGTGAGGCCTCGGCGTCTCCGGGCACGGCGCCGGTCAGGCCCAGCAGCCAGGCCACCGCGAATGCGGCGGCGAAGGGGATCGCACCGGCCAGCACCCAACCCCACCAGCGGCCGACCCGTTCGCGCCGGCGCCGGGCACGCGCGAAGGCGTCGACGCTCGCCACGAGCGCGGGGAGGATGAGCGCCAGTGCCAGGACGGAGATCGACCAGCCGGGCAGCACCTGCCGGGCGAGCACGAGGTAGCTCGGCGGCCCCGGTTCGGCGGCCTGGGCGGAGTCGAGCGTCGCCAGTGTCCGCAGTGCGGCGCGACCGAGGTCGCCGAGGCGCTCGACCTCTACGTTTGCGGGCCCACGATCCGCAGGTGCCGGCGGTAGCTCGCCGCTGCCCGACAGGCGGATCGCCTCGAACCCCTGCTCGAGCAGCACCCCCTGGCCGCCGACGCCGACAGGCGCGGCCAGCCGGATCAGCTGTCCGATCGCACCCTCCTGACCGGGAAGCACGCCGAGCTCTTGGCGCAGGGCTCCGGCAGCGGTTCGTCGCAGGCCGATCGAGCCGCGGGAGGCGTCCCGCGACCATTCCACGAGCAGCGGGCCGCGCGCCTGCGATGCGCCGAGGTTGGAGATGACGAGGACGCCATCGACCGGCTCGCGATCTCCGATTGTCTGCGCTAACCGGCGCGCACCCGCCTCACCGAGCGCCGAGCCGTCAACCGAGGCCAGCACGAGCGTCTTGGTGGACGCTCGGTTGGAGAGCACGCGGGCGAGCTCGAGCAGCGCTGCCGTGTCGGCGGCGCTGCTCGTGGCGTCGGGGACCGTGCTCGCGTCACGGGCGGCCATGACGACGATCTGTCCACGTGCGGCGCCGGGACGCCTGCCGAGCACGTTCACGAGCGCCCGGCCCCCGGAGTCGAAGGAGTCGAGCCGCGTCTCGAAGCCCTCTCCGCTGAGCACCTCGGCTACCTGGCGCGCGACCGCTGCGTCGCCAGGTGTGCCGGGCCGCCGGTCCGGATGGCGCTCCACGATGCCGCGCAGGGTCGCGTTCGCGGCATCGCCGTCGAAGAGCACGTCGGCTGCGAGTCCCTGCGGCAGCGCGGACGGCTGCCGTTCGAAGGAGAACATCACGAGCACCAGCGCGAGCAGCGCGGGTATGAAGGCGCTGCGATAGAGGCGCGGTTCGATCAAGGCTCCGGTATCCCCACGCTTTCAACCTACAATCTCCAGTGCCCCAACTCCCGACGGGGCGTGCCGAACTGTGTCCTCACAGGCCCCAAGGATCCTCCTGGTCGACGACGAGCAGTCGGTCCAGACGCTGCTCTCCTACCCCCTTAAGTCCGAGGGGTACGAGGTGACCCGCGCCCTCGATGGCGAGGACGCGCTCAAGCGCTTCGGCGAGAGCGTCTTCGATCTCGTGGTGCTCGACGTGATGCTGCCAAAGCTCGACGGGTTCGAGGTCTGTCGGCAGCTGCGCGCGCGCAGCGGCGTGCCGATTATCATGCTGACCGCGCGTACTGACGAGTTCGACAAGGTCCTCGGCCTCGAGCTCGGCGCCGACGACTACATAACGAAGCCCTTCTCGATGCGCGAGTTCCGCTCGCGTGTGAAGGCCATGCTGCGCCGGGTCGAGCTGATGGGGGGCGAGGGCCGCGATCGGGAGCCGCTGCTCGACGGAGGCCTGCGGATCGACTTCAACAAGCGCACCGTGGAGGTGCGCGGGGAGCCCGTGCGGCTCACCTACGTGGAGTTCGAGATCCTCTCCGCGCTGGCGCGCAATCCCGGGAGGGTCTTCAGCCGGACGATGCTGCTGGAGCGGCTGTGGGGCGATTCCTCCTACCGCGACCCGCGCACGATCGATGTCCACGTCCGCCATCTGCGCGAGAAGATCGAGTCCGATCCGAGGACGCCGGAGCTCATCTTCACCGTGCGCGGTGTGGGCTATCACTTCCGCGACCGATGAGGGGGCTCCGGCTACGGCTCACCTCGCTCAAGTACGAGCTCGCGCTGCTCTTCTTTGCGATCATCGCGCTCTCGTTCGCGGTCAGCTTCTTCCTCGTGGTGCCTCAGCTGCGCTCGAACCTCGAGGGTCAGCGGCTCGGCAACCTCGAGCGCGTCGCCGCCGGCTCCTCCCAGACGCTCGAGCGGGCGATGCGCGACGGAGTGCCCGCGGGCGAGCTCGACGAGCTGGTGCGCGCGACCGCGGAGGTCGCGAACGCTCGGGTGACGCTGCTCGGAGTGCAGAAGTCGAATCCGCCGACGCCGGCGCCGCAGTTCTACGTGATCTCCGACTCGAACGTGGGGCCGGAGGTCGCCTCGAACTGGAACGAGGCCGCGGTCGCCGCGCGCCAGGGGGGTCGGCAGGTCGTGACCGGCCTCGTCAGCGTGGGAAACGAGCGCTTCGCGCAGGCCGCGCAGCAGCTCTACTACTTCGGTCGCCCCAACTGGGTGGCGCTCTACTCCCACGATCTCGCGGCGATCGACCAGGCCGTGGCGCTTGTGCGCCGGCGGATACTCGTCGCCTCCGCGCTCGCCATGCTGATCGCCCTCACGGGCTCCTTCCTGCTCGCGGGGTCGCTCGCACGGCGCGTCCGGCGCCTCGACGTGGCCGCCCAGCAGGTCGCCGCCGGAGCGTCCGTCGAGCCGCTGCCCGTTGACTCCGCCGACGAGTTGGGCGGTCTCACTCGCTCCTTCAACGACATGCAGGAGCGTCTCCAGCGGGCCGACCGGGCGCGCCGCGAGTTCATCGCCAACGCCTCACATGAGCTGCGCACGCCGATCTTCTCGCTCGGAGGCTTCGTCGAGCTGCTCCAGGACGAGGACCTCGAGCCCGAGACGCGCGAGGAGTTCCTGACCACCATGCGCGAGCAGATCGGGCGGCTCGAGCGCCTCGCCGGCGATCTGCTGGATCTCTCGCGGCTCGACGCCGGCTCGCTCGAGCTGCGCCTGCAGGACGTAGACCTGTCCGAGCTCGTGCGGACGGTCGCGGGAGAGTTCTCGCCGGCGATCGGCCGCCACCGCGCCGACCTCGATCTGCGGCTCCCGCGGAGCCCGGTGGGCGCCCTGTGCGATCCGGATCGCGTCGCGCAGATCGTTCGGATCCTGCTCAACAACGCTCTGACCCACACGCCGGAGGGCACCGGCGTGACCGTCTCCGCCGCCCGTCACGATGGACGGGCGGAGCTCACGGTCGCCGATTCGGGACCGGGGCTCCAGAACGCTTCGCCCGAGCGCCTGTTCGAGCGCTTCTATACGGCCAATGCGGCGCGCGGCTCGGGCCTCGGCCTGGCGATAGCCCGCGAGCTCGCCGAGCGCATGCGCGGTCACATCGATCTCAGCGCGCGTCCGGGGGAGACGGCCTTCACGCTCGAGCTGCCGGCTGCCGAGCGCATCGCCGGCGGGCCGCGCCGCGAGGTCGCCGCCCATCCTCAGTAGGCTGCGCGCCCTAGCCGCGCCCGCGCCGGGCGCCAAATCGCGCACGGAAGGAGCAGGACCTTGCTGCAGCCGGTGGGCGTAGGGCACAAGTCCCTAGCCGATTACACGCATCTCGTAGGACGCTCGCTGGTCGAGGAGATCCGGCAGCTCGCAGAGCCGCTGGCCGGCCTGAAGGTGCTGCATCTGTCGGCCACCGCATTCGGCGGCGGCGTCTCCGAGCTCCTCTACACCCAGATTCCGCTGATGCGAGACGTCGGCATCGAGGCCGAGTGGCAGGTGATCGTCGGCCGCGAGGAGTTCTTCAACGCGACCAAGCTGCTGCACAACGCGCTGCAGGGCAATCCGCAGGACCTCTCGCCCGAGGACTGGAAGGTCTACGAGCAGTACAACGAGATGAACGCCCGCGAGCTCGAGGGCGGCTGGGACGTGATCATCGTGCACGATCCCCAGCCGGCACTGGTGCGCGAGCACGTGAGCGCCAAGGCGCGGCACTGGATCTGGCGCTGCCACATCGACCTCTCGACGCCCAACCCGGCGACGCTCGACCGGCTCGTGCCGCATCTGCACGGCTACGACGCGTCGCTGTTTCACCTGCAGCAGTACGCGCCCGCCGCGCTCGACGGCCAACCCCGCGTGCACCTCTGCCCGCCCGCGATCGATCCGCTCTCTCCGAAGAACATGGCGCTCTCGCCCGAGGACGCGGCCTTCGTGTGCGACCAGTTCGGCGTCGACGTCGACCGCCCGTTGATCTGCCAGGTCTCGCGCTTCGATCCGTGGAAGGATCCGATCGGGGTGATCGACGCGTACCGGCTCGTGGCCGAGGAGATGCCCGAGGTGCAGCTCGCGCTCGTCGGCTCGATGGCCACGGACGACCCCGAGGGCTGGGAGTTCTACAACTCGACGATCGAGCACGCCCAGGGCGATCCGGACATCAAGATCTTCAACAATCTCAACAACGTGGGCGCGATCGAGGTCAACGCCTTCCAGAGTCAGTCGGACGTGTTGATCCAGAAGTCGACGCGCGAGGGCTTCGGCCTGACGGTGAGCGAGGCGCTCTGGAAGGCGCGTCCGTTCATCGGCGGCGATGTCGGCGGAATACCGCTGCAGGTCCGCGACGGCGAGACGGGCTACCTAGTCGACTCTCCGGAGCAGTGCGCCCAGCGCTGCCTCGAGATCCTCCGCGAGCCGGAGCTCGGCAAGCGCCTCGGGCGCAGCGGCAAGGAGCACGTGCGCCAGCACTTCCTGAGCCCGCGGCTGCTGCGCGACTGGCTGCGAATCTTCGGCGAGCTGGAATGAGCGCGCGGACCCCGATCGTGCTCGTCTCGAACCGGGGTCCAGCGACCTTCAGCCGCGACGAGGACGATCGGCTCGTCGCCAGCCGCGGCGGCGGCGGGCTCGTCAGCGCTCTCACCGGCCTCGTCAATCACCGCGACGCGCTCTGGGTCGCCTCGGCGATGACCCAGGAGGACATCGAGGCCGCGCACGAGCACGGTGGACGCGCGTTTCCCTGCACGGTCGACGGCACCACGTACTCCGTGCGCCTGGTCGAGAGCGATCCCGACGCCTACCACCGCTTCTACAACGTCGTCGCGAACCCGCTGCTCTGGTTCATCCAGCACTACCTCTGGGATCTCTCCAACGCGCCGGACATCCGCCGCGAAGAGGTCGAGGCCTACGAGGACGGCTACAAGGCGGTCAACCGCGACCTCGCCGCGGCGGTGCTCGAGGAGATCGAGGACGGCGAGGCCGTCGTGATGCTCCACGACTACCACCTCTACACCGCGCCCAGGGCGATCCGGCGCGCGCGCCCGGACGTGTTCCTGCACCACTTCATCCACATACCGTGGACCCAGCCCGACGCCTGGCGGGTGCTGCCGAGCGAGATGCGGCGCGACCTCTACGAGGGCGTTCTGTCGAACGACATCGTCGCCTTCCACACCCGCTCCTACCGGCGCAACTTCCTGGCCTGCTGTCGCGAGCTGCTCGAGCTCGACGTCGACGAGGAGGCGGGCGTCGTGCGCATCGACGGGCGCGAGGTGTGGGTGCGCGCCTATCCGCTGCCGATCTCGGCCGAGTCCTTCCAGCGCATCGCGCAGCGGCCGCGCGTGCTCGAGCACGAGCAGCGGCTCCTGCGCCGACGTCGCGAACACCTGATCGTGCGCGTCGACCGCGCCGACCTCTCCAAGAACGTGCTGCGCGGCTTCACCGCGTTCGACCTCTTCCTCGAGGAGCATCCGGAGTTCCTCGAGCGGGTCAACTTCATCGCCCAGCTCGTGCCCTCGCGCCAGGACGTGCCCGAGTACGTCGAGTACCTCGAGCGGATCGAGGCGCTCGTCGCGGTCATCAACCACCGCCACGGAACGCCAGACTGGATGCCGATCGAGCTGAAGGTGCGCGAGAACCACGAGGAGGCGATCGCCTCCTACAAGCACTACGACCTGCTGATCGTCAACGCGATGTTCGACGGGATGAACCTGGTCGCCAAGGAGGGGCCGCTCGTCAACGAGCGCGACGGCGTCTCGCTGCTATCCGAGAACACGGGCGCGCACGAGGAGCTGGGCGAGTTCGCGCTCTCGGTCAACCCCTTCGACATCCAGGAGCAGGCTGAGGCGATCCACCGCGCGTTGACGATGCCTGCGGCCGAGCGGGCGCGCCGCATCCAGGGGCTGAAACGGATCGTCGCCGACCGCAATCCGGGCGATTGGGTCGACGATCAGCTGGCCGACATCGAGGCCAAGCGCCGCGGGCAGCCGGCGGTCCGCCAGGCAGCGTAGCCACAGCCAGGCGGGCGGCGTCGTGGAATCACCCATCTCAGCCCTCGACCGAGAACTCTCCTCCGGGCGCCCGCTCGCGACGCGAGACTCTCCGCGGAGTAGCCGAGCGCCGGGGTGGCCGCGCCCTGCATGCGGGGCCTGACCGTGCTCGAGGCGGTGCCCGGTGCGGTGCGACCCGGCGCTGCGATCGGGGTCCGTGGCCGGCGGGGCGGCGCCTCCCTGAGCCGTCGCCGGTGATCCGCCGGGTACCGGCAGCGGGCCGCCGCAGACGGGGCGAGGAGCCGCCGGCCGCGGCTCGGGGATCTCGGCTCCCACGCGAGCGCGCTTGCCCGCGAGAGCTTCTCTGCCTGCGCGAACGGCCGTGCTTGCCCGACCGTGCGTGCCTGCGCGACCGTCTCGAGCCCCGATCGGCGCGGCCGTCGTCCCTGGGCGCCGCTCGCGGCCTCTCACCCGCTCTCGGCTCTGGCGAGCGCGTCGCATCCGGGTTGGCGCCGGGGGCTGGGGCGGGCGGCGGCGGTGCGAGCTCGCCGTCACCCCGCCGTGCGAAGCCGATCACGATCATCAGGCAGGCGACGAGCAGTGCGGCCAACCGCCCGACGTTTCCCCATCGCACCCGGTCGAGGAGACCGGGAGCCGCATCTGCCCGCCGCCGTGCCATGCCCTGCTAAGCCGGCCGGCGCCCATCCTCGCCCCGCCCAGGCGCATCTGCTTGCTCGGCCGCCGCGCGGCGCGGCCTGCGCCGGTGCGGGCACGCGCTATCGTCACCGCCTTCATGGACGGCTTCTACGACCTGATGCTCGTGCTCGACTCGAGCGCACCCGAGGAGCGGCGAGAGGAGATCCTCGGCCAGGTGCGCACCGCGATCGAGTCCGGAGGCAAGCTCGTCGGCTCGCACGACTGGGGCACGAAGCGGCTTCCGTTCGAGATCGACCATCGCGGCGAGGCGGGCTTCCACCTGTTCCAGTTCGAGGGCGGCAACCCTCTGCTCGCGCAGCTCGATCGCTCGCTCAAGCTCACCGACGGGGTCCTGCGGTTTCGCACGATCCGGCTCAAGCCGGGCTCGCCGCTTCCGCCTCCGCCGCGCTCGGGCGACGCCCAGCGCCAGCGCGAGCCCTCGGGTGAGGGCTCGGTCGCGCCCCGCGCTGCAGCGGACTCACGGCGTGCCGCCCGCGAGTCCGCCTGAGCGGCTACTGCAACAGGCCGCGCACGGGCGTGACCGCAGCGTGCTAACTGCGTGCGTTTTCTGCGACATCGGGCTCGATCGGCCTGTTCCGGGCGATAACGCATGTAGTCTCGCCAGGGCACTCCCCGAACCGCCCGCGCAAACGGAAGGAGCATCAACATGGCCGCTACCAACATCAACCGGGTCGTATTGACCGGGAACCTCACGCGGGACCCGGAGCTGCGCACAACGCCGAGCGGCACCTCGGTGTGCTCGCTGCGGCTCGCCTGCAACACCCGTCGCAAGGACGCCTCCGGCGATTGGGTCGACAAGCCCAACTACTTCGACATCACAGTGTGGGCCGGTCAGGGTGAGAACTGCGCCAACTACCTGCAGAAGGGCCGTCCGGTGGCGGTCGACGGCCGGCTCGAGTGGCGCGAGTGGGAGGACCAGCAGGGCGGCAAGCGCCAAGCGGTCGATATCATTGCCGACTCCGTGCAGTTCCTAGGCTCGCGCGACGCCGGCGAGAACGGAAGCCGGTTCGCGTCACAGGCCGATGTGCCCGCGGACACCGGCGACTTCCAGCCGGCGCCCTCTGGCTCAGGCGGCACGGACGACGACATTCCCTTCTAAACGTTCAAGGCGGAGATCGAGTGGCAAAGCAGCGTGGCCGGGAGCCGACCCGTAAGCGGGAGCGCAAGGGCGCCCAATCCGGAAGCGGACGGCGCAAGTCGTGCCCGTTCTGCCGCGACAAGGTCGACGTGGTCGACTACAAGGACGTCGCCTCGCTGCGCCGCTCGATGAGCGACAAGGGCAAGATGCGCTCGGCGCGCGTGACCGGCGCCTGCCGGCGCCATCAGCGCCAGCTCGCGCGTGCGATCAAGCGCGCCCGCGAGCTCGGGCTGGTGCTCTACGCAGGCGATCGGTAGTCGCGGGCCATGGCGCAGGCGATTCTGCTCGAACCCCTCGAGACCCTCGGTGAGCGGGGAGACGTGGTCGATGTCGCTCCGGGCTACCTGCGCAACTACCTGGTTCCGCGCAAGCTCGCCCGGCGGGCCACGCCCGGTGCGCTGGCGGAGGCCCAGCGGCGGATGGAGGCTGCCGAGCGCTTGGCTCGCGAGCGCGCCGAGCGGGCGGGCGAGGACGCCGCCCTGCTCACGCGCACGGTCCTCACCATCACGCAGGCTGCCGGCACGGACGGCCGGCTGTTCGGGTCGGTCACTGCGCAGGACATCGTCGAGGCGGTCCGGCATGCCCGGGGCATTGAGCTCGACAAGCGGCGCGTGAACCTGGAGCAGCCGATCCGTACGACCGGCACGCACATGGTCACCGTCGCCTTGAGCGACGACGTGACGGCTGAGATCAAGACGATCGTCAGCCCCGAGTAGGCGGACCCGAGAATCGTGGCCGTCTCCGGAGCGCGCGAGGCGCCGGACAGGGTCCCGCCGCAGAACGTCGAGGCCGAGACCTCCGTGCTCGGCGCCATCCTGCTCAGCGAGCAGGCGCTCGACGGAGTCCTGATCGATGTAAAGCTCCTGCCCGAGGACTTCTATCGCGCGCGCCACGCGTCGATCTTCCGGGCGATGATGCGCCTCAAGGAGAAGGCTGAGCCCGACGCGGTCGATGCCGTCACGGTCTGTGAGGAGCTCGGGCGGTCGGGAGAGCTCGAGGGTGCGGGCGGGACCGAGTACCTGCACGCGCTGCCGAGCACGGTCCCGGCGGCGGCGAACGCGCGCCACTACGCCCAGATCGTCAAGGACCGCTCGGTGCTTCGCCGCCTGCTCGGTGCGACGCGGGAGATTGGCGAGCGCATCTTCTCCTTCGGCGGCGATCCGCGCGAGCTGGTCGAGGAAGCCGAGACCGCGCTGTTCCGGATCTCGAAGGATGCTCAGACGGGGGAGCTGCGTCCGCTCGAGGCCGTGCTCCACGAGGAGCTCGACAAGCTCGAGCGGCTGGCGCGCGAGCCGGTCCGTCTGACGGGTACGCCGTCGGGTCTCTCGGACCTCGACGAGCTGACGGGTGGTTTCCAGCCGGGCAACCTGATCGTGCTGGCCGCGCGCCCGTCGATGGGCAAGTCCGCGCTCGTTACCAACATGGCCGAGAACAC
>JBBSNQ010000039.1:0-9809 GCA_038232575.1 Solirubrobacterales bacterium
CGGGCTCGCCCTCGCCGCGCTCGCGCTGGCGTTGATCGTCCTGCGCATTCCCGCCTACCGCTCGGACCTCGCGAAGCTCAACGAGCAGACCTACTTCGTCGAGGATCAGCACCGCGAGCTCAAGCAGATCCTCGACGAGCCGCAGGTCGTGGCGCTGCTGGCCAGCTGCCGGCCCATCACCGTGCCCACGCACTCCTCGATTCCGGTCATCCGCTACCAGACGGGGCTTGGAAAGGACGCGCTCAGCGCCTCGATCGCGGAGCGCCGCCCGCCGACCCGGGGCCTGCTGCTGATCGGTCGGACCTTCAACTTCGAACCCGCGGCGGCGCGCTCCACGGCGGGCGCGGGCACCGAGGGCTCGGCGCAGAAGTGGTGGTCGAACTATCCCCTCAGCGGCTTTCGGACCGTGGCGAGCAACGACCGCTGGAAGGTGCTCGAGCGCTGCGGCCGGTAGGCGCTGCGCCGGCTCGCTGTGCCGCCATTGGCGCCCGCCCGCCGGCGAGCTCAGTAGGACAGGCGCCGGCGCGCCGCGGCGGAGACCCGGTCGACGGCGAGCACGGTGATGATCGTCGCGAGCGCGAGCGTCGCCACCTTCTGGTAGTCGAAGAGCTGCATCGAGATGAGGATCTGCTGGCCGATACCGCCCGCGCCGACGAAGCCGAGGATCGTCGCGGCGCGGATGTTGCACTCCCACTGGTACATGCCGAGTGACACGAAGCCGCCGCCGGCTTGGGGCAGACGCCCGAACAGGAGCCGCTGCGTACGCGTTGCGCCGATCGCCCGCAGGGCCTCCACGGGCCTTGCCGGCACGCTCTCGAGCTGCTCGCTGAAGAGCTTGCCGAACACTCCGGTGGAGTGGATGGCGAGCGCGACCGTGCCCGGGAACGGCCCGAGCCCGAGCGCGACCACGAACACCAGTGCCCACAGGATCTCGGGCACCGAGCGAAAGACGTTCAGCCCGAGCCGTGCTGCGTGATAGGGGATCGCCTGCAGCACGCGGGTGCGCAGCGCCGCGCGGGTGGTGGCCGCCTCGCCGGTGGCGATCAGGGCGAGCGGGAAGGCGGCGACTATGCCGAGGACCGCGCCGAGCAGCGACATCTGGAACGTCTCGAAGATTCCCCGCCCCGTGGAGCGCAGCGTCGCGGCGGAGAGGTCGGGCGGGAACATCCCCGAGGCGAAGCGCTCGATCGGTCCTGCGCCCGCGAACAGCTCGATGAGGTCGAACTCGGTGCCGTAGAAGCTGACTCCCGTCGCGGCGATGACGACGAGCACGAGCAGGCTCGCCACCGGCGTGCGCGGCCGCGGCAGCGCGGCGGGTACGCGCGGGGGCTCAGCGGGGGCGTAGGCCATGCTGGTGGCGCGGCGGGTTGAGGGCGATCCCGAGGGGGTCGCAGCGCGAGGTGGCGGCGGGCTGTGCGCCTGGCTCGAGGTCGGGCTCGAACGGCGCGCTGCCCGCCTCGTCGTAGACGGCCTCGAGCATGGCGTCGTCGATGCCCTCGGGCGGCCCGTCGAAGACCACGCTGCCGTCGCGGAGCGCGACCACGCGCGGAAAGCGCCGGGCGAGAGCGACATCGTGCAGGCTCACCAGCAGCGTCGTGCGTTCGTCTGCGAGCTCGAGCAGCGCGTGCAGCACGCGCTTTCCGGTCACGGGATCGACCGCGGCGACGGGCTCGTCGGCCAGCACCAGCGCCGGCTGCTGCACGAGCAGGCGTGCAACCGCCACCCGCTGCTGCTGACCGCCGGAGAGCTCTGTGACACGGTCGCCGAGCCGCTCTGCCAGCCCAACCTGCTCGAGTGCCGCTACCACACGAGCGGAGGTCTCGGCTCCGGGTCCGCGTACGAGCGCGCGCAGCGCCGCTCGGTTGGAGAGGCCCGTCAACTCGCCGAGCGCGACGTTCATGCCTGCCGAGAGCTGCGGGACGAGGCCGTAGGACTGGTAGATGACGCCGATCCGGCGCCGCATCGCGCGCAGCTGCTCGGGCGCCGCGGCCATCAGGTCGGCGCCCTCGACGAGCACGCGCCCGGCCGCCACCGGCAGCGCGCGCGTCAGCACGTTGAAGAGCGTCGACTTGCCCGCGCCCGACGCACCGATGATCGCGACCCGCTCGCCGCGGCCGACCTCGAGCGAGAGGTCGTTGAGCGCCTTGAACCCGTCGAAGGCGACGTCGACCCCCTCGAGCGCGACAGCTTGGCCGGCAGCCGCCTCCAAGCCGCCACGCGCTGCGTCGCTGCGCTCGGCGCTTTCGGCCGTCGACCCAACGCCGGCCGGTGCTCCCGCTGTCGCGCTCGCGGGCTTCGCCATCAGTCGATGCCCACCATCACCGCGGTCGCTTCGCCTTCGCCGCTACCCCTCTGCAGGGGTGAGCAGGTCGAGCTCGCGCGCGCTCTTCTCGATCGGGTCGTAGTCGCTGGCGGAGACTCGCTCGAACCCCTTCGCGTGCAGGAGGTCGAGCAGCTTCGGGTCCTTCATCGTCAGGAACGCCTCTGCGATCTGGTCCCTGAGCTCCGGGTCGAGCGACTCGCGCACGACCCAGGGGTAGCCCTCGATCGGCTCGGAGACCTCGATCTCGCGAACCTTGGAACCGTCGACCGTGCCGTCGCGCTCGAGCCGTTGCAGAATCCTGCGCTCGAGCCCGCCGGCGTCGACCTTGCCGCTCGCCACGGCCGCCGCCGCCGCGTCATGGCCGCCGGTGTAGGTCGTGCGGCCCAGATCGGTGCGGTAGTCGATCCCCGCCGCCATCAGCATGATCGAGGGGTAGAGCGAGCCCGAGGTCGAGGAGGTGCTGCCAAAGGCGAAGGTCTTGCCCTTGATCTGATCGACCGAGCGGATATCGCTCTCCGCGGGCACGATGATCGCGGAGCGGTACTTGGTGGTTCCGGTCTCCGGGTTGATGTCCGTCACGAGCGGCTCGATCTCCGCGCGCTCGCGCGCCTGGACGTAGGTGAGTCCGCCGAAGAGCGCGACGTCGATGCGGTCGTTGACCATCGCCTCGACCGTGGCGGTATAGCTCGTCGGCACGTCGAGCTCGACCTTCTTGCCGAGCTCGCGCTCCATATAGGCCTTCAGCGGCTCGTACTCGGCCTGGACCTTCTCCGGCGCCTGGTTCGGGACGAGCCCGATGCGGATCGTCTCCGGGGCGGGGCCGGTCTCCTGGGCGCCGCAGCCGGCGGCGACGAGCGCTGCGGCCAGCAGCACGCCGAGCATGGCGAGCGCGCCGCGCCGGGTGGGACGGCGGTGGCTTCCGGGCGGGACTGCGGTGGGCCTGGCGGCGGAGCTGGGCGGCACGGTGTTCCTTTCGCTAGCGATGTAAGCAACTCGACATCGTTGCAGAGTGGGTTTCTATCTAATCTCCTCCGCTCTCGAGTGGACCCTTCGACCAGCGTAAGCGAACGTTCAGCCGCGGTTGGCGGCACGGAGCCCGTTCTGGACGGGGGCTTCCCCGACCTCGATCGCTGGTACTGGACGACCGTGGGGCGGGCGTTCAGCCGCGCGAGCGCCCCTCTCGTCGAGCGACTGCTCGACGCCCGGCCCGGGCAGCTCTGGCTCGACGCGGGAGCCGGGACGGGCTGCATCGCCGAACTGGTCGCCGCCCGCGGTGCCGAGGTCGCGGCCGTCGACGGCGACCCGGCCGGATTGGTCCTGGCGGAGGCGCGCGCAACTGCCATCTCGACCACCGTCGCTGCGCTCGAGCACCTGCCGTTCGCCGAGCGCTCCTTCGATGGGGCGACGTGCGTGTGCGTGCTCGAGTTCGTCTCCGCGCCCGAGCGGGTGCTCGGCGAGCTCGCCCGCGTGCTGCCGGACGGGGCTCCGCTGGTGCTCGGCTGCATGCACCGCGCGAGCCTCTGGGGTCTCGGTCGCCGCCTGCGCCCAGGACGGGGTGGCGCCGCCGGCTCGGCCTACGGGCGCAGCGACTTCGCCGACACGGAGCAGATCGACGAGCTGCTCGCACGCAGCGGGTTCGCTCTCGACGGCGACTGGCTGCACGGCGTCTGGTGGCCGCCGCGCGGAGTGCCCCACGACGGCGTGCGCACGGCCTTTGACCGTGCGGGGGCACGGCTCGCACCTCGCAACGGGGCGTTCGTGGTCCGGCGCGCGCGGCGACGAAGCGAGGCTTGAGGCGCCGAGCTCGCACCGCTGCGACGGGTGCGGAGTTGAATGGCGATCCGCTGAGCAGCGATCCGTTGGTCAGCGTCGTCGTGCCGGTGCTCGATGAGGCGAGGATCATGCCCGCCCTCCTGGATCACCTCGCATCCCTTCCCGGCAGCTTCGAGGTTCTGGTCGCCGACGGCGGGTCAAGCGACGAGACAGTCGCGCTCGCGCGCAGCCACCCGCTCGGCCCGCGCGTCGTCGAAGCCGGGCCCGGGCGTGCGAACCAGCTCAACCGGGCCGCGGCGGTCGCCGCGGGCGAGCTGATCCTGTTCCTACACGCCGACACCCGCCTGCCGGCCGGCGCCTACGCATCGCTCGCGAACGCCTGGCGCGCCGGAGGGGTGGTCGGCGGCAACTTCGCGCTGCGCTTCGGCGCCGGCGGCTTCGGCGACGGCGACGATCTCTTCGCACGCATACTCGGCGCCGTCCGTGCGCTCGAACGCCGGACGGGCATCTACTACGGCGACTCGGCGATCTTCGCGCGGCGCGAGGCGTTCGAGGCGCTCCACGGCTTCCGGCCGCTGCCGATCATGGACGACTACGACTTCGCGCGGCGGCTCGAGCGGCTCGGGCGCACGATCTGCCTTCCGGGTCCGGCGGTCACCTCGGACCGCCGCTGGCGGAGTCTCGGGGTGGTGCGCACGGTCGCTCTATGGAACGTGATCCGCGCCCTCTACCTACTGGGCGTGGATCCGGCGCGGCTGGCCCGCCTGTACGGCCCGGTCCGCTGATCCGCTTCGTGGTTACGGGCCGCTTAAGGATCCGCCCGCGGAGAGCTCCGTCGGTCCACTCCCCAGTAGGCTCTCGCTGCGCCGACGACTTGGCACGCCCGGGAGGTCCATGGGGACTGCGAGCAGGCCCGGAGCGAGAGCCCCGCTGTCGATAGCGATCCGACGATGACAACCGCCCAGACACAGACCGCCGCTGCGCCGCTCGCTGTTCCGGCAGTGGAGCTGATCGAGCCCGACCAGGCGCCGATTCTCGCCCGGCCCTACTTCGGCGAGGGCGCGCCGAGCCCGATCACCGCCTCGCTCGCCCATGTGCCGGAGCTGCTCGAGGTTACGCTGCCGTTCGTCGGCCGGGCGCTCGGCCCGTCCGCGATCGACGCGCACACCAAGGAGATCGCGATCGTGCGTACCTCGGCGCTGCTCGAGTGTCGCTACTGCGTGCAGACCCACAGCGTGATCGCGCTTGACTCCGGGCTCGAGCGCGGGGAGCTGCTGGCGCTGCGCGGCGAGGACGACGTCGAGGCGGCGTTCTCTGATCCCCGCGAGATCGCGCTGATCGGCTGGATCGACGCGGTGGCTGGCGGGCGCGGCTCGGTCGAGGACGGCGTCGCGGAGGCGGCGCGCGAGGCACTTGGCGAGCCCGAGCTCGTCGAGCTGACGATGGTCGTCGGCGCGACGCTGATGCTCAACCGCTATTGCACGGCACTCGGCCTGCCGACGAGCGAGGCAACGCTCGAGCGGCTCGCGGCAGAGGGCCTCGAGTGAGCGCGGTCGAGCAGCAGGCCTCTTTTGCGGAGGCGATCGAGCGCGGCTCGATGTCCGGCCGCCTCTGGTTCTACGCCAACTACCACTGCAACCTGCGCTGCAGCTACTGCCTGACCGAGTCGGCGCCGGGCGTCCCGCAGCGCGAGCTCGGGCATGAGCGCACGGTCGAACTCGCCCGCGAGGCCCGGGAGCTCGGCTTCACAGATCTCGGCGTGACGGGCGGCGAGCCGTTCATCCTCGACTACATGCCGGAGATGATCGCCGAGCTTGGCAGCGAGCTGCCGACGATCACGCTCACCAACGGGACCGTCTTCAACGATCGCCGGCTGCGCGCGGTCGAGCCGCTGGCCGACCTGCCGGTCAAGCTGCAGATCTCGCTCGACCGTCCCGACCCCGACGAAAACGACGAGATGCGCGGTCCCGAGAACTTCGCCAAGGTCGTGGATGCGATCCCGAAGCTCGTGGAGCGCGGAGTCGGGGTGCGGATCGCGACCACGCTCGAGGATCCGGACGCCGTCGATCCCGAGGAGCGCGAGCGCCTGTGCGAGCTCCACCGCTCGCTCGGGGTGCCCGACGAGGATCACGTCGTGCGCCCGATCATCAAACGCGGTCGCGCTGCCGGCGCTGAGATGGGTGTCCTCGCCGGCTTCGAGCAGCTCGAGCCGGAGCTGACGATCACCGCCGACGGGGCCTTCTACAGCCCATTCGGGCCGACGGTGCGCGGCGGGCGGCTCGACACCGACCTGCTCATCTCGCGCACGACCTCGCCGCTGCGCCAGCCGGCGGGGGCGCTCGCCCGCATCGCCGAGGAGCGTCCCGCGGGCGACGATGCCGCAACGGGAATCAGATGAGTGTGAACCGAGGCCGCCCGGTCGGGCGGCGGCGCCAGCGAGATGGGAAGGTGACTCGGTGAGCGCAGCACCAGCCGGGCCTGCAGGCTCGGCACCCGGCGCCTACGGCGGCGGGACCGAGGCCCTGGACGAGCGCATCTCGCGCTGGGTGCCGCCGATCCTGCGGGTTGTGCTCGCGATCGTGTGGTTCCAGGGCGCGAGCTGGAAGAAGCCGCCCGAGTTCGCCGGCCTGCAGTTCTTCACCGAGTTCGGCGTGACCAAGCCGGTGCTGGCGCCGTGGGCGTGGCTGCTCGAGAACATCATCCTGCCCAACCTCAGCCTCTTCGGCTGGGGCGTGCTGTTCGCCGAGGCGGGGCTCGCCGTCTTCCTGCTGCTCGGTCTGGCGACGCGCTTCTGGGCGCTCGTCGGGATGGGGCAGACGCTTGCGATTGCGCTCTCGGCGCTCAACGCTCCGCACGAGTGGGTGTGGTCCTATCTGCTGATGTTCCTGATGCACCTGGCGATCTTCGCCACCGCGGCGGGACGCACGGGCGGGCTGGACGGGATCTTCCGACCGATGTGGCTGCGCTCGCGCTCGCTGCTCGGACGCGCACTGGCGCTCGCCTCGTGATGGACGCGCGCGTGACCAGAGCCCAGCAGGTGATCGCGGGAGTGGCGCTGCTCGTGGGCATCTACGTGCTGCTGCGCGGCCTCGGGATGCCGTTCGCCGGGCCCGAGGGCGTGTCGCTGCTGCCGAGGGCGGGCCCGGTCGGCCCCTTCAGCCCGCTCGCCGGCGTCGTGACGATCGTGCTCGCGCTGGCTGCGCTGGCCGGTGCTCTGGCGAGCGCCCGCGCGCTGGTCGTGCTGGCGGGCGCTGGGTTCCTCGCGGCAGCGGCGCTTGTGCTCGTCCAGTGGTTCGGCAAGAACGATCCCAACTGGCTCGGCGGCAGCGGGTCGACGATGGCGTTCTTCGGAGCCGCGGGAATCGGCCTGCTCGTGCTCGCGCTCGCGCCGGCCGACGACTCGCCCACCTATGCCTCGAGCCGGGGCAGCTAGATGATCGATCCTCCGCGTTCCCGCGCATACGCGGCCGCGGAGTCGACCATCTAACCGCTTCATCCGGGATGCGGCCGGGGCCGTGACCGTACGCGCGGGTCGGCGCCGCAGGCGCGTGCGCTACGACCTGGCCGTGCTCGGCGGCGGGACTGCCGGCCTCGTCGCGGCGCTCGGGGCAGCGGGCGTGGGCGCCCGGGTCGTGCTCTGCGAGCGCAGCGGCCGCACGGGCGGTGACTGCCTCTGGACCGGCTGCGTGCCCAGCAAGAGCCTGCTCGCGGCGGCGGAGCTGGCCCACCGCATGCGCACCGCCGGCAACGTCGGCCTCGAGCCCGTCGAGCCCGAGATCGACTTCGCGCGGGTCATGGCGCACGTGCACGGCGCGCAGCGGTGGATCGAGCCGCACGACTCCGTCGAGCGCCTGCGCCGTGAGGGAGTCGAGGTCGTACTGGGCGAGGCGCGCTTCACCGGGCCCGGACGGATCGTGGCTGGCGGCGGCGGAGCGCCCGGAGCGCTGGCGGAGGGCGGCAAAGCTCCCAGTGTCGCGCCCGGCGACCGCGAGATCGCCTTCCGCAGCGCGCTGATCGCAACGGGCTCGAGGCCCGTCATCCCGCCGATCGAGGGGTTGGCCGAGGCCTCGCCGCTGACGAGCGAGACGATCTGGGACCTGGATGCGCTACCCGCCCGGCTCGTCGTGCTCGGCGGCGGGCCGATCGGCTGCGAGCTTGCCCAGGCGTTCGCGCGGCTCGGCAGCCGAGTCGCGATCGTCGAGCAGGCGGCCGGGCTGCTCCCGGCGGAGGAGGACGAAGCGCGCGCGCTGATCGCGGAGCGCTTTGCCGCCGAGGGGATAGAGGTGCACGCGCCGGCGCAGGCCGTGCGGGTCGAGCACGGGGCGGAGGACGAGGGGGCCGGCCGGGACGCGACCCGCGAGCACTCAGCCGGCGACCGCCCTATGGGCGAGCCCTCCACCGGCCACCGTGGTAGCGGCGACCGCGCCCTCGTGCTCCAGGCAGAGGACGGAGGGGAGTGCCGGCTGCCCTTCGACCGCATCCTGGTCGCCGCCGGTCGCGAGCCGGCGAGTCAGGGGCTCGGGCTGGAGGCGGTCGCGGTTGAGCGTGACGCTCGCGGCGCCGTCCGGATCGACGAGCGGATGCGCACGTCGGCCCAGCGCATCTTCGCCGCCGGCGACGTGACCGGGACGCTTCCCTTCACTCATGTCGGCCGCTCAGGGGCGCGCGGTGGTCGCTAACGCTCTCTTTCACGCTCGCAGTGAGTTCTCGACGCGTGCCGTACCGTGGGTCACCTTCACCGATCCCGAGGTCGCCCGCGTCGGTCTGACCGAGGCGCAGGCCCAGGAGCGCTACGGCGAGGGCATCGCGGTCGAGCGCTACGACTACGCCGAGCTCGACCGCGCGATAACCGCCGGGTTGCCCTACGGCTTCGCCAAGCTCGTCGGCGACCGCAAGGGGCGCCTCGTAGGGGCGACGGTGGCCGCGCCGAACGGCGGCGAGGCGATCGCCGAGCTGAGCGCGTGGGTCGAGCAGCGAGCCAAGATCGGCGCTATCTCGCGCGCCGTGCACGCCTACCCGACCTTCGCCGAGGGGCCCGCGCGCGCCGCTGACGAGCACCTGCGCCGCCGCTTCCTGACGGACCGCGTCCGCCGCATCGCGCGCCCCGCCTTGGCCGTGCTGCGCGCTCTCGACCGCCCGCGCTGACGGCCGCCGTGTACCTCATCAAGCAGCGGTTCCTTGTCTTGCAGTGTGCACAAGGGGCTGTTGGTCGCCTCGACGCCGTCTGGCTGGGATGGCGAAAGTGAAGGTGCGAGAGGTGATCCGGTTGCTCGAGGAAGATGGATGGACGCTTCACTCGACCAGGGGCTCGCATCGGCAGTTCAAGCATCCGACGAAGCGCGGCCGCGTTACCGTTCCAGGCAAGCCGCGCGAGGACTTGCACCGAAGACCCACAGGAGCATTCTCGATCAGGCAGGCCTCCGATCATGACCGACTACGTCGCTCAAGCCAAGCGCTACCTCATTCTCATCGAGGGCGGGCGGCCGTCGAACTACTCGGCTTGGTCGCCCGACCTGCTGGGCTGTGTAGCGACCGGAGGAACGCTCGAGGAGGTGGAGGCCGAGATGCGAGGAGCGATGGCCTTCCACCTCGAGGGCATGGTCGAGGACGGGGAGGCACTGCCCGAGCCCTCAGGCCCCGGCGTATACGTGGAGCGTGCCGCTGCCTGAAGGGGTGGACGGCCTCAACTGAAGTCCGCGACATCGTGCGGGCC
>JBBSNQ010000040.1:0-9697 GCA_038232575.1 Solirubrobacterales bacterium
GCGGTGCCGCGCTCCTCGTCGGCGATCTGTCCCACGAGCTCTGACTCCTCCTCCCGACCCGTGGAACGTCCTGGTAGCCGCATGCTCTTGATCCTCCTCAATTCGGTTGCGCGCAACCCCGCAAGTTACACGCATTTCTGGGCACGGGTGCAGGCTTTGTTGCCGGAGTGGCAAGCGGCGGATGGTAGAAGCGAGGTATGCGGCTCGGCAAGTTCCTGGCTCACGCCGGCGTGAGCTCCCGGCGCGCGGCCGAGCGACTCGTCGGAGACGGCCGTGTGACGGTCGGCGGCGAGGTGGTGACGGACCCCGCAAGCGACGTCGACTCAGCGAGCGGCGTCGCGCTCGACGGCGAGCTCCTGCGCTCCGAGCCGCGCGAGGTTCACCTCCTCAACAAGCCGAGCGGCGTCGTCGCGACCGCGCTCGACACGCACGGTCGCACCACCGTCGTCGATCTCGTGCCCTCGGCGCGGCGTCTCTACCCGGTCGGGCGCCTCGACGCCGAAACCACCGGGCTCATCCTGCTCACCAACGACGGCGAGCTCGCCAACCGCCTCACCCACCCGCGCTTCGGGGTGTGGAAGACCTATCGAGCCACGATCACGCCCAAGCGCATCGCCAGCGCCGCGCTCCGCCGGCTGCGCGAGGGGGTCGAGCTCGAGGACGGACCTTCGGCGCCCGCCCGTGCTCGTCCGCTCGCGCCCGGTGTGCTCGAGCTGAGCCTCGCCGAGGGGCGCAAGCGCCAGGTGCGGCGCATGCTCGAGGCGGTTGGCCACCGCGTCGTGGAGCTCGAGCGCGTCGCCTTCGGTCCAGTCGAGCTCGGGTCGCTCGCCCCCGGGGCGCACCGGCGCCTGCGCCCGGGCGAGGTCGAGCGCCTCTGGAAGAATCGCAACCCGTGAAGCTGATGGCCCTCAGAGGGGCGACCTCCGCCGAGCGCAACGATGCGGAGGCGATCGTCGCGGCGACGGAGGAGCTCCTCCAGGTGTTGATGGCGCGTAACTCGCTCCAGGCAGAGCGGATGGTCAGCTGTATCTTCACCTGCACCGATGACCTGAACGCCGAGTTCCCGGCGGTCGCCGCGCGCAGGCTCGGTCTGAGCTCGGTCCCGCTTCTGTGCGCGCGCGAGATAGACGTCCCCGAAGCCCTGCAGCGCGTGATTCGCGTGATGGTCCACTGCTACGCGACCGAGGAGGCCCAGGCGGAGCACGTCTACCTGCGCGAGGCGGTCGCGCTGCGCGCCGATCTGCAGGGTGCCCAGTAGGCTCGCAGCAGGCGACCGAAGGGGCAACGCAATGGCAGACGAGGTCCAATCGGTGGTCGAGGGCGAGGGCTACACGGTGGCCAGCGTCGACGGTATCGGTGAGGGGCCGGGCTTTCGCAAGGTGCGCCGGGAGCTGGGCGTCGAGGCCTTCGGCGTGAACGCGATCGTGATGCCTGAGGGCTACGCCTCCGGCCGCCACTACCACGACGAGCAGGAGGAGCTCTACTTCGTCCACCGCGGCACGGTGGAGATCGAGCTCGGCGACGGGGCGACGCATCGTCTTGGGCCGGGAGGCCTTGCCCGCGTCGCGCCTGCCACGGTCCGGCGGCTGCGCAACGTGGGCGCTGGCGAAGCGGTCTACCTGTGCGTGGGCGGCAAGAACGGCTACGTGGGCCGCGATGGGCGGCTGCCCGAAGGGGAGGAGCGCACGGTCCCAGGCGCTCAGCCCGGCGCGGCGTCCTAGGGTCGAAGGTGGCCCTCGAGCTGGCCCAGCGTGTTCGGCGCATCCCCGTCTATCCGGCCGCCGACGGGTACGCGCTCCCGGACGACGTGGCGCTGATGGCGTCCAACGAGTCGCCCGATCCGCCGATCCCGGCGGTGGCCGACGCGGTGGTCCGTGCGGTGGGCGGGGTGAACCGCTACCCAGACCCCTCGAGCTCCGGGCTGCGCAGACGGCTCTCCGAGCGCTACGAGGTGCCGGCCGACCGCATCGCGATCGGCAACGGCTCATGCGACATCCTGCTCGCCGCGGGGGAGGCGCTGCTCGAGCCTGGCGCCGAGCTCGTCTACGCGTGGCCCTCGTTCTCGGTCTACCCGCAGATATCGGCACTCACCGGCGCCACGGCCGTGACGGTCGCCCTCGACGTCGACGATCGCCACGACCTGAGCGCGATCGCCGAGGCCGTGACCGTGGCGACCCGCCTTGTGATCGTCTGCAATCCCAACAACCCGACGAGCACCGCCGTCCCACTGGCGGAGATCGGCGAGCTGCTCGACCGGGTACCCCGGCACGTGTGCGTGGTCCTCGACGAGGCCTACTGCGAGTTCAACCTGCTCGAGGATCCGGACAGCTCGATCGAGCTGCTGGGCTCGCATCCCAACCTCGTCCTGCTGCGCACGTTCTCGAAGGTCCACGGTCTATGCGGCCTGCGCGTGGGCTTCGCCCTCTGCGGCTCCGACGAGCTGCCGCTGGCGGTGACCGCCGTGCGCCAGCCCTTCTTCTGCAACTCGGCCGCTCAGGCGGCGGCCGTGGAGGCGCTTGTCCATCAGGACGAGGTCACTCAGCGCGTCGAGCGGACGGTCGCCGCCCGGCTGGCGCTGGCGGACGGGTTGCGGGATCTCGGGCTCGAGCCCGCCGAATCGCAGGCGAACTTCGTCTGGGTCGCCCTCGGAGAGGACCGCGACGAGGCCGCCGTGGTGCAAGGGCTGGCGGAGCGCGGCGTGCTGGTGCGCGCGGGCCGTGCCCTCGGGCGTGAAGGCTCTCTGCGGGTGTCCTGCGGACGTCCGCACGAGAACGACCGCTTCCTGACGGCCATGCGCGAGCTGCTGTAGATGGCGGATTCCACGAGCACCCGCGGCAGCGGCTTCGATCGCGTCCGCGATCAGCGGATCGAGCGCGCCGTCCCCCTGGTGACGCCCGCGCGGATGCTCGAGGAGCTGCCGCTCTCCGACGACCGGACCGAGGCCGTGCTGCGCGGGCGCAGCGAGGTCGCCGCGGTGCTGGCCGGTCAGGACGACCGCCTGCTGGTCGTCGTCGGGCCCTGCAGCGTGCACGACGTGGCGGCGGCGCTCGACTACGCCCGCCGCCTGAGCGAGCAGGCGAGCGAGCTCGAGCGGGACCTGCTGATCGCCATGCGCGTCTACTTCGAGAAGCCACGCACGACGACCGGCTGGAAAGGACTGATCAACGACCCCCATCTCGACGGGTCGGGCGACGTGAACACCGGCCTGCGCCGGGCACGCGAGCTGTTGCTCGAGGTGCTCGACCTGCGCCTTCCGATCGCACTCGAGTTCCTCGATCCGATCACCCCGCAGTACATCTCCGACACCGTGGCCTGGGGGGCTATCGGTGCGCGCACGACCGAGAGCCAGATCCACCGCCAGCTGGGCTCGGGCCTGTCGATGCCCGTCGGCTTCAAGAACCGCACGGACGGCAACGTCCAGGTCGCAGTCGACGCCAGCCGTTCGGCGTCGACTCCGCACACCTTCCCGGGGGTTGACGTGACCGGCACGCCCGCGATCCTCTACACGAGCGGCAACCCGGACAGTCACGTGATCCTGCGTGGGGGGCGCGGCTCGCCCAATCACGACTCGGGCTCGGTGCATGCCACGCTCGGCCGCCTGCGCGCGGCCGGCCTGCCCGCACGCGTGGTGATCGACGCCTCGCACGACAACAGCGGCAAGGACCCCGCTCGCCAGCCCGCCGCCGCGCAGGTGATCGGCGACCAGATCGCGGCCGGCAACGCGGCGATCATCGGCGTGATGCTCGAATCGTTCCTCGTCGGAGGCAATCAGGCGCTCGGCGACGGCGACGACCTGGTCTACGGCCAATCGATCACCGACGCCTGCATGGACTGGGACCAGACGGTGTCGGTGCTCGCGGGCCTGGCGGGCAGCGTCCGCGCGCGCCGCGCGCGGTAGCCGGTGCGGATCGCCGTCCTCGGCGTGGGGCTGATCGGGGGCTCGGTCGGGCTCGCCGCGCGCGAGCGCATCGAGGGCGCCGAGGTGATCGGCTACGACGTGAGCGCCGAGGCGGTGTCAGCTGCGCTCGAGCGCGGGGCCCTCGATCGGGCGGCCGGCTCGCCGGCGGAGGCACTCGCGGGGGCGGAGGCCTGCTTTGCGTGCGCGCCGGTTGGCTCGTTGACGGAGCTCGTCTCCGCCGCCCTCGACGCCGCGGCGGAGGACTGCGTCGTGACCGATGTGGGTTCGACCAAGCGGTCGATCGCAGCCGCGGTCGACGACGAGCGCTTCATCGGCGGGCATCCGGTGGCGGGTGCGGAGACGAGCGGCGTGCGACACGCCCGCAGCGACCTCTTCGACGGCGCAGCGTGGTACCTGACTCCCGGAGGGCGCTCCTCGGGGCTGCTGTTCGAGCGCCTGCATCGACTCGTGAGCGGACTCGGAGCCCGGCCCGAGGCGATCGACGCCGACGCCCATGATCGTCTGCTCGCAACGGTCTCGCACCTGCCGCACGTGCTCGCCAACGTGCTCGTCGCAGAGGCCTCGGAGACGAGGGCGCGCGAGCGTGAGGCGCTGCCCCGCAGCGGCCCCTCGTTCCGCGACGCGACGCGGGTTGCGGGAGCGAGCTCCGCGGTCTGGACCGACATCTATCTCTCGAACGGGGCGTCGATCGCCGCCGAGATCGATGCGATCACCCGCCGCCTGGAGGAGGTGGCGGTGCACCTCCGCGCCGGCGACGCCGCAGCGCTCGAGGCATGGAACGAGCGCGCGCGAGAGCAGCGGGCGCGCCTGCTAGAGGCCGACCTCGAGGGCGCTGCGGCCGAGGAGCTCACGATCACGGTGCCGAACCGCCCCGGGGTCGTAGCCGAGGTGAGCCTCGCGCTCGGCCGGGCGGGCGTCAACATCGTCGACATGGCGCTCGCCCCGGCTGCGGACATGCGCTCCGGAGCGATGACCCTCGGGGTTGCGGGGGAGGGCGCCGCGGAGCGCGCGCGCGCGCTCGTCGAGGAGCTCGGCTTTGCTGCGACGAGCGGGCCATGAGCCGGCGCTTCGGCCCGTCGGGCCCGCTGCACGGCGAGATCTCGCCCCCCGCTGACAAGTCGATCTCCCACCGCGCGGCGCTGCTCGGGGCGATGTCCGACGAACCGGTGGTGGTGCGCAACTACCTGCCGGCGGCAGACACGCACTCGACGCTCGACGCTGTGCTGGCGCTTGGGGCCGGCGTCGAGGAGGGCGATGTCGAGCTCGTGATCCGGGGTGTCGGACTGCACGCCGTGCACGGGACCACGAACGACCTGCTCCACGTCGGCAACGCGGGCACCCTGCTCAGGCTGCTGCCGGGATGGCTGGCGGGTCAGCCCGACGGGGTCTGGCGCATCGACGGCGACGAGTCGATCCGCCGGCGCCCGGTCGACCGCGTCGTAGAGCCGCTCGAGCGCATGGGGGCGCGCGTCGAGGCGCGCGAGGGGCGCTTCGCGCCGCTGGTCGTGCGCGGCGCGGAGCTCCACGGCACCGAGCACGAGCTCGCGGTCGCCAGCGCGCAGGTCAAATCGTGCCTGCTGATCGCCGGCCTGCTCGCGTCCGGGACGACCACCGTGACCGAGCCCCTCCCGAGCCGCGATCACACCGAGCGCATGCTCAGGCGGGCCCGCGTACCGCTGGCGCGCAGCGGGAGTACGCTCACCGTCTCGGCGGTCGACGAGCTCGAGGTCGGGGAGCTCACCGTCCCCGGTGATCCCTCATCGGCGGCCTTCCTCGCGACGGCGGCGCTGCTCGTGCCGGGCTCGCACATCGTGCTCCGTGCGATCGGCCTCAACTGGACCCGTACCGGCTTCTTCCGCATGGCCCAGCGCATGGGGGCGGTGATCGTCGGCGAGCTCGAGCCGCAGGAGGCGGCGGACGGGCCCCAGGCAGCACCGACCGAGGAGCCGATTGGCGACCTCGACGTCGTCGCCTCGCCGCTCGAGGCCACGACGGTCGAGGCGGAGGAGGTGCCGCTCGCGATCGACGAGCTGCCGCTCCTGGCGCTGCTCGGCGCCTTCGCCTCGGGGGAGACGATCGTGCGCGGAGCGCGCGAGCTGCGAGTGAAGGAATCCGACCGCATCGCCACGGTGGTCGACGGCCTGCGCGGACTGGGCGCGGACATCGAGGCGACCGAGGACGGGTTCGCGGTCTGCGGCGATGGGGTGCCGCTGCGAGGAGGGCGCATCGATGCGGCCGGCGACCACCGGATAGCGATGCTCGGCGCCGTCGCGGGGCTCGCTTCGCGCGAGGGCGTGGAGGTCGAGGGCATGGGGGCGGCGCGCGTCTCCTATCCGGGCTTCGAGGCCGACCTCGCCGCGATCGGCGGGGCCTGACCGTCCGAGCAGGCGGCGATAGCCTGCGCGGATGATCGTTGCGATCGACGGGCCCGCCGGTGCGGGCAAGAGCACGATCGCGCGCGCCGCGGCAGCGGCGCTCGAGTTCACCTACCTCGACTCGGGCGCCATGTACCGGGCGACGGCGCTCGCCGTGATCGAGCGTGGCGGTCCGCCGACGGAGCGCGCGCGAGAGCTCGAGATCGTGCTCGGAGAACGCGTGCTCTCCTCGGGTAGCGACGTGACCGACGCGATCCGCGCTCCCGCGGTCACCGAGGCGGCGTCGAGTGTCGCCACCGACCCGCAGGTGCGTACCGCGCTCGTCGACAAGCAGCGCGAGCTGATGCGCGCCGGCGACTGGGTCGCCGAGGGCCGTGACATCGGCACCGTCGTGGCGCCAGACGCCGCACTCAAGATCTTCCTCACCGCGAGCCCCGAGGAGCGTGC
This sequence comes from Solirubrobacterales bacterium, assembly GCA_038232575.1. GTDB lineage: Bacteria > Actinomycetota > Thermoleophilia > Solirubrobacterales > Thermoleophilaceae > JACCZP01. Next base: position 6,742 of record JBBSNQ010000040.1, read on the forward strand.
GCGGCGCCGGGCGCTCGACCTTGGCGGTGCCGATCCAAGGGTCGTGCTCCAGGACCAGACGCTGCGCGACGAGCAGGACCGCAGCCGCGAGCACTCGCCGCTGCGGGCAGCGGCGGACGCGATCGAGCTCGACACTACGGGCCGAACGATCGAGGACGTCGTCGGGCAGATCTGCCAGCTCGTACACGACCTGCGCGCATGAGCGTCGACCCAGCCAGCGACCCCGCCGTCGACCGGGCCGCAGTGGACCGCGGCGGGCGCGCGGGCGCGCTCCCGAAGGTGGCCGTGGTCGGCTACCCGAACGTCGGCAAGTCGACGCTCGTCAACCGGCTCTCGGGCACGCGCGAGGCGGTCGTGCACGAGGTCGCGGGGGTGACCCGCGACCGCAAGGAGATCGAGACCGAGTGGAACGGGCGCTCGCTGCTGCTCGTCGACACCGGCGGCGTCGACGCGGAAGACAGCGGCGATCTCGCCCGCGCGGTGCAGGTCCAGGCGCGCCAGGCGCTGGCCGAGTCGGCGGTCGCGCTGCTCGTGGTCGACGCCCGTGCCGGTGTGCGCCCCGGCGACGCGGAGCTCGCCAGGGAGCTTCGCTCCTCGCCCGTGCCTGCGATCGTCGCCGCCAACAAGGTCGACGATGCGATGTGGATCCCCTCTGCGGCGGATTTCTGGAGCCTCGGCCTCGGCGAGCCGATTGCCGTATCGGCCACGCAGGGGCTCGGCTCGGGAGACCTGCTCGACCGCCTCGTCGCCGGCCTCGAGACGGCGGCGCAGGTGCCTGAGGATGAGCGACCCGCCCGCCTCGCCGTGATCGGGCGCCCGAACGTCGGCAAGTCCTCGCTCGTCAACCGCTTCCTCGGCACGCAGCGCGTGGTCGTCTCCGAGCGCCCCGGCACGACGCGCGACGCCATCGACACGCGCCTCGAGGTCGACGGGCGGCCGCTCGTGCTCGTCGATACCGCGGGGCTGCGGCGCCGCACGAAGGTCGCGGGGACGGTCGACTACTACGCCCAGCTGCGCTCCGAGCGCGCCGCCGAGCGAGCGGATGTCGCGCTGCTCGTCGGCGACGCGACCGAGGGCATCACGGCGGAGGATCTGCGCATCGGCGACCTCGCGATGCGCAACGGGTGCGCGACTCTCGTAGCGCTCAACAAGCGCGACCTCGCCCCCGAGGTGGATCTCGACGACGCCCGCGAGCGCGTCGCGGGCAAGCTGCGCCTTCGCCCGCGCGTGCTCACCGCATCGGCGCGCACCGGGCGCGGCGTACGGCGCCTACTGACCGAGGCGCTCGTCCTGTCCGACCGCGCCGCCCAGCGCATCCCCACCCCGGCGCTCAACCGCTTCCTCGCAGAGGTGCAGGCCGAGCGCCAGGCGCCGGCGGTCCGCGGCAGGCGCCTGCGGATGTACTACATGACCCAGTTCGAGGAGCGCCCGCCGCGCTTCGCGATCCAGGTCTCCGACCGGCGGCGCATCACGCGCGACTACGCGTTCTTCATCGAGAACCGCCTGCGAGCGCGCTACGGACTCCAGGGCATTCCCCTCTCGATCGACTTCAAGGGGCGCGATCCGGCGCGCCGGCGTGCGCCCTCGGGCCGCGCCCGGTAAACTGTCAGGCCGCTTTTGCGGTCGACCAGTTCCGGGCATGGACCCCGACTGGCATTTCGACTCGTTCCTCGCCCCGACCCGGGAGTTATCTCGCCTCCATGAGCACGCCGCGCCTGTCAGACAACGAGTACCTGTTCACCTCCGAGTCCGTCACCGAGGGCCATCCCGACAAGATGGCCGACCAGATCTCGGACGCGGTGCTCGACGCCGTCCTGGCCGAAGATCCAAACGGGCGCGTGGCCTGCGAGACGCTCGTGAACACGGGCCTCGTCGTCGTCTCCGGCGAGATCACGACCACGACCACGATCGATGTGCCGACGATCGTGCGGGACACGGTGCGGCGGATCGGCTACACGGATGCCGACTACGGCTTCGATGCCAAGACCTGCGCTGTGATCAGCGCAATCGACGAGCAGTCGCCGGACATCGCGCAGGGCGTCGACAAGGCGTACGAGTCGCGCACCGGCGGGGGCGGCGACGATGACTTCGGCGACGCCGGCGCGGGCGACCAGGGAATGATGTTCGGCTACGCCTCCGACGAGACCGACGAGCTGATGCCGATGCCGATCTGGCTGGCGCACCGGCTCGCCGAGCGCATGGCGGAGGTCCGCCGCGCGGGGACGCTGCCCTACCTGCGCCCCGACGGCAAGACGCAGGTCTCGATCCGCTACGAGGACGACCGTCCGGTCGAGATCGAGAAGCTGCTCGTCTCCACCCAGCACAAGGACGGCGTCGACACCGAGGGCCAGATCAAGCCGGAGCTCTGGGAGCACGTCGTCGAGCCGATCCTCGATCCTGCTCTCTACGACGCCAAGAAGCTGCGCGAGGACTTCCTCGTCAATCCGACCGGCAAGTTCGTAGTCGGCGGGCCGATGGGCGACTGCGGGCTCACGGGCCGCAAGATCATCGTCGACACCTACGGCGGCATGGCCCGCCACGGGGGCGGCGCCTTCTCGGGCAAGGATCCGTCGAAGGTCGATCGCTCGGCCACTTACGCCGCGCGCTACGTCGCCAAGAACATCGTCGCGGCCGGCCTCGCCGAGCGCTGCGAGATCCAGGTCGCCTACGCGATCGGCGTCGCGCATCCGGTGTCGGTGATGGTCAACACCTACGGCACCGAGACGATTCCCAACTCGAGCATCGTGGCGCTCGTCCAGGAGCACTTCGATCTGCGCCCGGGCGCCTTCCGCAAGTACCTCGACCTGCACCGGCCGATCTATCAGAAGACGGCGGCCTACGGCCACTTCGGGCGCGAGGACGCCGACTTCACCTGGGAGCGCACCGACAGGGCCGACACCCTCCGCGCAGCGGCGGGCGAGCTCGCGCCGCAGGGCGCGTCGGCCTAGCGCGCGGA
>JBBSNQ010000041.1:0-9593 GCA_038232575.1 Solirubrobacterales bacterium
CGGTGCAGTCGACCTCGTGGGTACGTGCCTCGGCGCCCGCGGTCTCGAGCTCCGAGCGCACACGCTCGAGCCGCTCGGCGTCGCGATCGACAAGGTGGTTCTTCGCCCCCAACGAGCCGAAGAGGAGCGCGGTCGAACGGCCGATCCCGGAGCCCGCGCCGGTGATGACGACGACCTTGCCCGCGAACTCCCGGGGAGATCCGTTGCTCACCGAGCCAACACTAGTCAAGCGGCCCAGCTAGGCGAGCGCGCGCCGCACGTCGCGTCCCGCGCTTGTGCCTGTGGATCAGCGCCCGGGCTCCGCGCTCACCTGATCCTCTACTCCGCTCACGCGCGGGGCGCCCCCGCCGCTGCGCTGGCGCTCGCGCTGCTCGAGTCGCCGCGAGAGCCGCGAGAGCAGCAGGTTCACTGCGACAAACAGCGCGCCCACGAAGATGAACACCTGCAGGAGCGGCGCCGGCACGCCGCCGAAGAAGTTGAAGCCCGTGAGGATGCGCGCGTGGCGCATCACCTCCTGGATCGCGACGATGCTGACGAGCGTCGTGTCCTTGTTGAGCGTGATCAGCTGGGAGACGGTCGCGGGAACCATGCGCCGCAGGCCCTGGGGAAGGATCACGAACCGCATCGACTGGCGGGAGCTCAGTCCGAGCGCCGCGGCCGCCTCGGCCTGGCCGCGCGCGAGCGACTGGATGCCCGCGCGCATAATCTCCGCGAGCACCGCCGAGTTGTAGAGCACGAGGCCGAGCACGGCCGCCAGCACGCGCCCCGACCGCAGCGCCTCCGGGAAGAACGCCGGCACCGCCTGCTCGTAGGCCTCGCGCCACGGCGTCGGCAGCCACAGCGCCAGGTAGAGGATGATGAAGATCAGCGGCAGGTTGCGCCAGATGTCGATCCAGACCCCTGCCGGAGCGCTGATTGCGCGCCGGCTCGAGATCCGCAGCAGCGCAAGCACCAGGCCGAGCGCGAGCGATAGCACCATCGCGATCCCGGCGATCTCCAGGTTGACCGCGAAGCCCTCGAGCAGGAAGCGGACGTTGTTGCCGGTGATCACCCAGCGCCAGTTCGACGGATCGAGCAGGTAGCCCACGAGCTCGTCCTCAGCGCCTGATCGCCAGGCGCCGCTCGAGGAAGCGGACCGCGATCGTCGCCGTCAGGGTGAGCAGCAGGTAGCCGACCGCCGCCCAGAAGAACGTCTCGGTCGTCTCGAAGGTCTGTGACTGGACGATCCGTGCCTGCTTGAGCAGGTCGGGCAGCGCCAGCAGCGAGACGCCGACGATCGCGGAGTTCTTGATCATCGCGATCACGAGGCTTCCGATCGGGGGAATCACCGTCCGGAACGCCTGCGGCAGCACGATCCGGGCGATCGTCTGGCGGTAGGTGAGCCCGAGCGAGAGCGAGGCCTCGATCTGCCCCCTGCTGACCGCGAACACCCCTGAGCGCAGCGCCTCGGCGATGAAGGCTGCGGTGTAGAGGCCGAGGCTCGCGCTGCCCGCCGTCCACGCCCCGATCGGCAGCCCGGCCCGGCGCAGGCCGGCGAAGGAGATGAACAGCAGCACGAGCAGCGGTATGTTGCGGAAGGTCTCGACGTAGACCGCGCCCGCGAGCCGCAGCAGGCGCACCGGCGCCACTCGCAGCGCGGCGACCAGCGTCCCCACGACCATCGCGATCACGAACGCGATCGCGACGAGCCGCACCGTCACCCAGAAGCCGGAGGCGAGCTCCGGCAGGTGCTCGACCAGGACGTCGAGGAGGTCTGTCAGCGCGCTAGCGGGTCGTCTCGAAACGGCGCAAGGTCGAGCCGCGGTTCACCGCTAGCCCGATTCCTTCAGCGCCTGCTGCAGGGTGATCTGCGGCGGCTGCTCCGGCTCGCGCGTGTAGCGGCCGACCCAGCGCTGGTAGGCCGCCTCCCAGCGCCCGTCCTGCTTGACCTTGTCGAGCGTGTCGTTCACGAACCCCTGGAGCTCGCCGTCGCCCTTGCGGATGCCGGCTCCGTAGGGCTCGGTGGTCAGGTCCGTGCCTACCAGCTTGAGCTCCGGATCCTGGATGATCATGCCGGTGAGGATTACGTCGTCGGTCGAGACGGCGTCGACGGCGCCGTTCTGGATCAGCTCGAGGCACTCCGAGTAGGTATCGACGAGCTTGCGCTTGGCCTTCGGCGCCTGCTCGCGCAGGGTCTCCTCATAGGTCGAGCCGAGTGCCGTGCAGACGTTCTCGCCCGCGAGGTCGTCGACGCCCTGGATATCGGAGTCCTTCGGCACGAGCACGCGGCCGTGGGCGACGTAGTAGGGATTCGAGAAGTCGATCTCGCCGTTGCGCTCGCGGTTGATCGTCATCGTCGAGAGGATCAGGTCGGCCGTCCCGCGCTTGAGGAAGGGGATCCGGTTGTCGGAGACTGCCTCGATGAACCTCGGCTTGACGCCGAGCTCCTCGGCGATCGCCCGGCCCATGTCGATGTCGAAGCCCTCCACGTCGCCGCTCGTGGGATTCTTGAAGCCGAACGGCGGTACGTCGAACTTCACGCCGATGACAATCTCGCCCTTGCGCTGGAGCTCGCCCATGGTCGTCCCGGCCGGGAACATCTTTGCGTCCGTCGCGGGTGCCTCGCCCTCTCCGCTTCCGCCGCAGCCCGCGGCGATGACGGCAATCGCGACCGCGGCTGCGGCGGCCGGTCTGCCGGCGCCGCCGAGCCGCCGCTTGACTCGACCGAATAGTTGCCTAGCGCTGATCCCCTTCATGAGCTCCCCTCTCGCGTTGCCCCGCTTCGGTGGGCGATGCCGGACGTTTCGCCGGCCATCCCACCCGTCAGTCTCGTCAGTGGTGGATGATCTTGTCAACGAACTCCCTCGCGCGCTCGCTCCTCGCCGCCTCGAAGAACTCCTTTGGAGGGCCCTGCTCGACGATCCTGCCCTCGTCGACGAAGACGATCCGGTCGCAGGCCTCCTGCGCGAAGCCCATCTCGTGCGTGACGACGATCATCGTCATGCCCTCGCGCGCGAGCTCGCGCATCACGTCGAGCACCTCGCGGATCATCTCGGGATCGAGCGCCGAGGTCGGCTCGTCGAAGAGCATCAGCGTTGGCTCCATCGCGAGCGCGCGCGCGATCGCGACCCGCTGCTGCTGGCCGCCGGATAGGTCGGCCGGGTACTGATCGGCCTTCTCCGGGATGCCGACCTGCTCGAGCAGCCGGATCGCACGCTCGCGCGCCGCCGTCTTGGCCACGCCCTTGACCTCGATCGGGGCGAGGACGATGTTCTCGAGCACCGTCTTGTGCGGGAACAGGTTGAAGTCCTGGAAGACCATCCCGATCTCGGCGCGGATGCGGTAGATGGCCTTGCCGGCGTCCTCGATCGATTCGCCGTCGACGCGGATCGTGCCCGAGTCGATCTCCTCGAGTCCCGTGATACAGCGGAGCATGGTCGACTTCCCAGACCCCGAGGGGCCGGCCACGGCGATCGTCTCGCCGCGCTCGATGGCGAGGTCGATCCCGTCGAGCACGACGGTCTCCCCGAAGCTCTTGCGCACTTCGCGCAGCTCGACGAAGTGCGCCTGGGATTCGTCCGCCATTGCCCCCGCGGCAGTCTAGGTGGCCTCATCGGTCATACTCGGCTCCTCGGGCACCACTGCGCCCACCCAGCAGAGGGACGCTGCACGGGCCCACCATCCGCGAGTCGACTACCGGGAGATCATGAGCAGACCAAACCGAGAAGACGCCCTCGCCGAGCTCCGCGACGTCGCGTTCCCCACCGCCGTACGCGGCTACGACCGTATCGCTGTGGACGAGTACGTGACACGCGTGAACGAGGTGCTGGCCGAGCTCGAGACGATGCGCACCCCCGACGGCGCGGTCAAGCGCGCGATCGAGAAGGTGGGGGAGGACACGGCGAGCGTGCTACAGAGCGCCCACCACGCGGCGGAGCAGATGAAGCAGCAGGCGCGCGCAGAGGCCGACGAGCAGACCCTCTCTGCCCAGCGGGAGGGGATGAGGGTCCGTCAGGAGGCCGAGGCGCACGCCCGGCAGGCCGACCAGGAGACGGACGCCGTCTGGCAGGAGCGCGCACGCCTGCTCGAGGACGTGCGCAGGATCGCGGACGAGCTCGGTGCGGTGACGGCCGCGGCCGACGAGCGGATGTCCAGCCGTGAAGATGAGCCCATTGCGGCGGCCGCGGACGCCGGCCCGATCGGGGACCCGACGACCGAGATGGAAGTCGCCGACGCGGACCTGGACGCGGTGGAAGTCGCCGACGACGACGATCTGGACGCCGCGAACGGCGCGACGGAGTCAGACGACGCCGCCGAGCCGTTCTCCGAGGATGTAGCGGCCGAGCCGACGGAGCTCACCCACGAGCGCGAGATCTGAGGACTCGCACCCGGTGTCGCCAGGGGGAGGGTGTTCCCGGCGACGGGGCGGCTACCGCCGGCTCAGGCCGCCTCTAGGCGCTCCTGGAACAGTCCGTCGGACTGCGCACGGGAGCGCAGGTGCTCGAGCGCCTCGTTTTCGATGCTGCGGATGCGCTCGCGGGTGAGATCGAGCATGCGGCCAACCTGATCGAGCGTGCGCGGCTGCTCGCCGCTCAGCCCCCAGCGCAGCTCGATGACTCGGCGCTGGCGGTAGGAGAGGCCGCTGAGCGCCTCGTCGAGCTCGTTGCGCGTCGTGCTCTCGGCCGCGCGCTCGTAGGGTGACTCTGCGCGCTCGTCGGCGATCAGGTGCCCGAACTCGGTGTCTTCGCCAGACAGCGGCTGCTCGAGCGAGACCGGGGCCTCGGCCGCCGTGCGGATCTGGTTCATCTGCTCGAGGTCGACGCCCGCAGCCTTGGCGATCTCCGCTGGCGTCGGCTCGCGCCCGAGGTCCACGGTCAGCTCGCGCTCGGCGCGCCGCGCCTTGTTGAGCACCTCGCCGACGTGCACCGGTATGCGGACGGTGCGCGACTTGTCGGCCAGCGAGCGTGAGATCGCCTGGCGGATCCACCAGGTCGCGTAGGTGGAGAACTTGAAGCCCTTGCGGTGGTCGAACTTCTCGACCGCGCGGATCAGACCGACGGTCCCCTCCTGGATCAGGTCGAGGAAGGGCAGCCCGAGGCCGCGGTACTTCTTGGCGATCGAGACGACCAGCCGCAGGTTGGCCTCGATCATGTGCTGCTTGGCGGCGAGGTCGCCGCGCTCGATGCGCTTGGAGAGCTCGATCTCGTCGTTGGCCGTGAGCAGGGGAACCCTGCCCATCCGCTTGAGGAAGTAGGGGAGGCCGTCGACGCCCGTGACGAGCTCGGCCTCCTCCATCTGCGCGCGGATGTCGGCGTCGCGGCGCGGCGCCGGGGCCCCGGCTTCCTCGCCGCTCGCGTTGCGCTCGCCGCTCTGGGCGCGCTCGGGCGCGATCTGGGGCTGCGAGCCGAGGTCGGTGTCGGGCTCCTCGACGAGCTCGATCTCGCGCTCCTCGAGGAAACGGTGCAGCTCCTCGATGTCCGACTGCTCGACCTCGATGTCGGCGAGCGCCGCGACGACCTCGCCGTAGGTGAGCACGCCGGCCTGGCGCCCGCGCGCGGCGAGCAGGGTCTTTGCCTCTTCCATTTCGTGAGTTTCGGTAAGCATTGTGCGGTAACGATACGAGCGGGTCATTAAGACCCGCTAACGGGTTTCTAAGGCGCAGATAAAGACCGCTCTACGAGCGGCCGGAGCCACACGCGCCTCTACCCTGTGGGAACATGATAGAGGCTGCCGGGACATGGTAGGGGCTGCGCGCGTACTTGTCGTCGAGGACGACACGGAGATAGCGGAGGCGCTGCGGCGCTCGCTGGGGCTCGAGGGCTACGAGGTGCGCCTCGCCGGGGACGGCGTCGACGCGCTCGAGCAGTCGTCGGTGTTCACGCCCGACGCCGTCGTGCTCGACCTCGGCCTGCCGCGCCTCGACGGGGTCGAGGTCTGCCGCAAGCTGCGCGAGGGCACCGACGTGCCGATCCTGATGCTGACCGCCCGCGACGGTGTCGATGCGCGCGTGGCGGGCCTCGACTCGGGCGCCGACGACTACCTGGTCAAGCCGTTCGACCGCCAGGAGCTGCTCGCCCGCCTGCGCGCGCTCATGCGCCGGCGACCGCCGCGCGGCACCGCCTCGCTCGAGCTGGCCGACCTGCGCCTGAACCCCGACACGCGCGAGGTCCTCCGCGGCGAGCGGGTCCTCGATACGACGACGCGCGAGTTCGAGCTGCTCGAGTACCTGATGCGCAACGAGCGCATCGTCGTCTCGCGCCAGTCGCTGCTCGAGGACGTCTGGGGCTACTACTCGTTCGCCGAGACGAACACGGTCGACGTCTTCGTCTCCAACCTGCGCCGCAAGCTCGAGGAGGACGGCTCGCCGCGGTTGATCCACACCGTGCGCGGGGCCGGCTACGTGATGAGGGCGCCGTGAGCAGGCTGCGCGCTCTGCCGCTGCGCTGGGGCCTCGCGCTCACCTCCGCGGGCCTGACGTTCGCGATCCTGCTGCTGTTCGCGCTCGTGATCGGTGCGCTCGCCGGTCGCCAGGTGCGCGAGGAGTTCTACGACGACGTGCGCCTAACGACCGCCGACCTACAGCAGCAGATCCAGGTGCGCCCCACCTTTCCGAGCGGCCTCGGGGTGGTCGGCCGCAGCGACCGGATCGCCGCCCTGGGCGCGGGCGGTGCGGTGATCCGCGTCATCAGCGCGAGCGGCGAGGTGCTGGTCGAGACCGAGCGTGCGCCCGACCTCGGCTCGCCCCGCGACGGAAGCTGGGTGGCGAGCGGCTACCGCGTCGTCTCGCGCCCGCTGTTTGCCTCGTCCTCGCTCTCGCAGCCTGTCGCGTTCGTCCAGTACGGCAAGCCTCAGGACAGCGTCAACTCGACGCTGGCGCGGCTGCGGCTCTTTCTCGCGCTCGGGGTGCTCGGGGGCACGGCGCTCGCGCTGCTGGCCGGCCTCGCGGTGGCGCGCCGAGCAATCGGGCCGATCGCGCGCCTGACCGGCGCCGCCAAGGAGGTGGCGCGCACGCGCGATCCCGCGACGCGCCTGCCGAAGCCCGCGGCCGACGACGAGGTCGCGGACCTGGCAAACACGCTCGAGGAGATGCTGATGGCGCTGGACGCGGCCCAGGGTGAGACGGAGGCCACGCTCGCACGCCAGCGCCAGTTCGTCGCCGACGCGTCGCACGAGCTGCGCACGCCGCTGACGAGCGTGCTCACCAACCTCGAGCTGCTCGAGGCCGCCTGCGAAGGGGAGAACCGTGAGATCGCCGGCTCCGCTCTCCGGTCCTCGCGGCGCATGCGCCGGCTCGTCGGCGATCTGCTGCTGCTGGCGCGCGCCGACGCCGGACGCGAGGCTCCGCACGGGCCCGTCGATCTCGCCGACGTGCTGCACGAGGCGGCGGCGGAGGAGGCGCCGATCGCGGACGACCACGAGATTGAGGTCGAGGCGCCGGCCGGGCTGATCGTCGAGGGCTCCTCGGACGACCTGCACCGCCTCGTCCTGAACCTGATCGAGAACGCGATCACGCACACTCCGGCCGGCACCTCGGTCGACTTGAGCGCCCGGACGGAGCAGGATTGGATCGTGCTCGAGGTCTCCGACGACGGGCCGGGCGTGCCGGAGGAGGCGCGCGAGATGATCTTCGAGCGCTTCGTCCACGGCGGCTCGGACGGGGCGGCCGATTGCTCGGGAGCCTCGGGCGGCAGCGGCCTCGGCCTCTCGATCGTGCGGGCGGTCGCGCGCACCCACGGCGGCTCGGTCGCGGTGACCGACTCCGATCTGGGCGGCGCGCGCTTTGTCGTGCGGCTGCCGCTGCTGCGTCAGGCGAGCCTCGTTTGAGCCTGCCGTCGTGAGCCCGAGGCGACGGGACGGGAAGCGAGGAGGGTGGTGGCGGGGCGATTGGCGGCGCCGAACGATGAGCTCCCGCGGAAGCGGTCCCCGCGGTGGAGTCCAGCGGAGTCTCAAGCTCGAGGTCGGCGCGCCGCTGATCCTGGTCGGCGCGCTGATCGCGCTGCTCACCGTCGACGTCCGTGGGGGCGCGATCTCCTTCTGGGTCGGGGTGCTGATGGTCGGGAGCGGCCTGTCGTTGATGATCAGCCGCTGAGCTGGCTGTCCGCGGTACGTGCCGTATGCTGCGCGCCATGGCGACGACCGTCGAGCTCACGGGCAGCGGTCCCGGCCTCTACGAGCTGACCGACGATCACCGCGCGATGCGCGCCGTCGTGCGCCAGATGGCCGAGGAGCGGATCGCCCCGCGCGCGGCCGAGATCGACGAGACCGCCGAGTACCCGCAGGACATCCGCGAGCTCTTCGCCGACCACGATCTGATGGCGCTGCCCTTCGAGGAGCGCCACGGCGGCACCGGGACGGACATGATCACGACGCTGATCGCGATCGAGGAGGTGGCCAAGGCCTGCGCGGCCTCGGCGCTGATCCTGGCGATCCAGGACCTCGGCACGCTGCCGCTGCGGCTGTTCGGCAGCGAGGCGCAGCAGGAGCGCTGGCTGCCGCGCTTTGCGAGCGGGGAATGGACTCCGGCCTTTGCGCTGTCGGAGCCCGAGGCGGGGTCGGATCCCGGCGGCATGCGCACGCGCGCCGTCCGCGACGGCGACGAGTGGGTGATCGACGGCGAGAAGAACTGGACCACGAACATCGGCGTCGCGGACCTCTACATGGTGTTCGCGAAGACCGACCCGGACGCCGGGCGCTCGCGCGGGGTCACCTGCTTCGCCGTGCCGGCGGACACGCCCGGCCTCTCGACCGGCAAGCGCGAGCACAAGATGGGCATCCGCGGCTCGCCGACCGGATCGCCCGTCTTCGATGGCTGCCGTGTGCCCGCCGAGAACGTGATCGGCGACGAGCACCAGGGCTTCAAGGTCGCGATGGCCACGCTCGACCGCTCGCGCCTCGGCGTCGCGGCGCAGGCGCTCGGCATCGCCCAGGGCGCGACCGACTACGCGGTCGGCTACGCCAAGGAGCGCCGCCAGTTCGGCGCGCCGATCGCCGACCTGCAGGCGATCCAGTTCAAGATCGCCGACATGGAGACGGGCAGCGCCGCCGCGCGCGAGCTGCTCTACAAGGCCGCTGCCAAGGTCGACCGCGACGAGCCCGATCTCGGCAAGTACTCGGCGATGGCCAAGCTCTTCTGCGGCGACCACGCGATGCGCACGACCGTCGAGGCGGTGCAGATCCTCGGCGGCTACGGCTACGTCAAGGAGTACCCGGTCGAGCGCCTGATGCGCGACGCCAAGATCACGCAGATCTACGAGGGAACGCAGGAGATACAGCGCCTCGTGGTCTCGCGCGCGACGCTGCGCTGAGAGCGCGCAGCGCGCGGGTAGGCGCCGGCGCCGAGAGCCCGTGCGTTTAGGCGCATGAACCTCGACCTACTGCTCGGCGCGACCTGTGCGCTAGGAGCGTCGCTCCTCTACAGTGCCGGGGCCGCTCTGCAGGCCCTGGAGGCGCGCAACGCGCCCGGGCAGGACGCTCTGCATCTCTCGCTGCTCCGCCGGCTGCTGATCCGACCGCGCTGGATCCTCGGCACGCTGTGCGTGCTCGTAGGATGGGGAGCACAGGCGGGCTCGCTGCTGCTGGCGCCCGTCACGGTCGTGCAGCCGACGCTCGCCGCC
>JBBSNQ010000042.1:0-9441 GCA_038232575.1 Solirubrobacterales bacterium
CGCCACGTCGCTGGCGGCGATCGCCGTCATCGCAGTGCTCGCCGCGACGCTGCACGGCGTGCAGGGAGTGGTCGACGTGCAGAAGGGCCTGCTCGTCGGCCTACCGGCCGTACTCGGCGTGGTCGCGGGAACGGCCGCACAACAGCGGCTCTCGCCGCGCTTCGTTGCCGGGACGTTCGCAGTCCTGCTCGTCCTCGGCGCGCTTCTCCTGGTGGTCTAGATGGAGCCGTCCCTGATCGCCGCTGCCATTGTCCTGGGCTTCGGGGCCGGTGTGGCGAGCGGCTTGGTCGGAGTTGGCGGAGGCATCGTCTTTGTACCGGTGCTCGCGATCTTCCTCGGCCTCGGTCAACTCGAGGCGGAGGCAACGTCGCTGCTCGCGATGATCCCCGTCGCGGTCGTCGGGGCCGCACGGCAACAGCGCTACGGCAACCTGCGCCTACGCGACGGGGTCCTGATCGGGGCGCTGTCCCCGATCGGCGTCGTGGCCGGAACGACACTCGCCCACGCCCTGCCCGAGCGCGCGCTGTCGCTCCTGTTCGCCGCCGTCCTGCTGTTCTTCGCCTCCCGCTTCGCGCGCCGGGCGATCGACGGCAACTGAAGGAGCCCGAGAGGGAACGCGCGCCATACCTCGAGACCGGGCTGGATCGGAGCGGCCCGCGCGCCCGCTGATCAGCGCACGCGTGACGACGCCTTGCCGCTGCGCGCTCCCGCGCTGCCGCCACCGCCGCTGCCGCTGCCTTCACCTCTCAAGCGGCTTTGGACCTCGTCCAAGTCGAGATCTCCCTGGTAGAAGGCGACCGCCGCATATGCGATACCCGCCCCCAGCAGGCATAGCACTGCGTCGCCGAAGCCGGCCGCGATCCAGACGCCGACGAAGGCGAATCCGAGCACGGCGGCGAACTGCTTGGTCGAGATCATCAGTTGAGCTCCCTTGGTTGCTGTCGATCGAATCCCGTCAGCATCACGCTGACCGGAAGCGCGGGCAGGCCGTGGCGCGAGAGCGCCTCGGTAACCCGTCGCTGAACCTCACGCAGAGCCCTGGGAACCTCTGGCGCCCGGTCCACGTGCACCTCGACTGTCAGATCCTCGCCCCCGAAGCGCCCTCTCGCTCCGCTCACCGCCGACTCGGCGCTCGCTGCGATCTCGGCAACGCGCTCGATCGCGTGGGCGGCGAGCGTCGTCGTCCCGGTGGTGCCCTCTCCCTGATCGAGCGCGAGGCTGCCTCGAGCCGCGTACGGACGCGGGATCTGCTTCCAGGCGAGGAAGCCGAAGACCACGAAGGCGATCGGTCCGGCGACGGCGGTGACGATCCTCACCGTGGAGGTGATGTCGGCGGCAGCGAGGCCCTCGAGGAAGTCGTACGCGCTGCGGTAGCCGCCCAGCAGGTTGACGGTCCCGCGCGGGACGCCTAGGCCGAGCAGGACGATCATGAGCCCGTACCACAAGATCGCAAGGCTCACGAGCACCACGAGCGCCCGGCCGACGAGCACGAACGAGGACTCGCGCACGCGAATGCGCTGACGCAGCATCTACTCGGCCCGCGTGCCCTTCTCGCCGGTCCGTGGCCTGACCCTCGTCTTCAGCTGGCCGGAGGCCTCGCTCAAAGGCTTGAGGGCCTCGGTCGTGCGATCGTGGATGTCCGATCCCGCCTGCGAGGGCGGATGGCTCGCGACGACGTCGATCCGGCCGCCGGGACGGCGGCGCCTGGGCCGTACCCGAACCCGTGCTCCCGTTACGCCGCCGGCACCGCTCGCCAGATCGAGCGCGACACGTGCGAGCGCCGCGCGGCGCGCGAGGATCCTGCCTCCCTTCCCCTCGTCGAACACCAGCACCCGCTCCGCCCGTCTGGCCAACGCGCCGACCAGCAGCAGGACTCCGGCAAGCATGGCAACGACTCCGCCCGCCACCGCCTGCAGCGGCCGATCCCCCACCTCCGCCCCGACGAGGAAGCTGCCCACCGCCTCGCGCAATCCGGGGAGGTGCAGCAGTTGTGCAAGCGCCGTCAACGAGAGGCCTCCGCTTCCGCCGGAGATCGAGAAGACGGCGACCGCCAGGCCCGCCAGCGAGACGGCGAGCAGCAGGAGGAACGCGACAAGGCGGGCGAGCGGACGCAGCACCAGGGTCATTGCTTGCGTCCAGCGGCGCGCGCGGGCTTTCCTCTGCCAGTGGTCGAGGCGGCCTGCTTGCGTCCGCCGGCCGACGCCGTCTCCTTGCGTCCGCCGCTGGACGCCGTCTTCTTGCCAGCGCCGGCCGGCGCGCTCTGCCTGCGCCCAGTCGACGGCGCACTCTCCTTGCTTGCAGGAGTCGGCTGGGCCTCGTCCTCGACGAGGTCCTCGAAGGATACGTCTATCGAGCCGAGGTGGTCGGCGAGACCGGCCTTCTTCGCGGCCCGCTCGACGCTGTCGCGAACCTTCTCCGCCAGCTCGGGCAGCGAGACCTCCGCGACGCTCAGATGCAGCTCGACCGCGTAGCGCCCGTCGGCCGCGGCCACGGCGCGCACCCCCGGCACGCGCCGGCCGCCCTCGAAGGTCATCTGCGTACCGAGCCGTCCCGAGTGCGCCGCCGCGACGTGCTTGACCTTGAGCGCCGCCTCGAGCCCGAGCTCCGCCAGTCGCAGGCGGTCGGACGGAGGCGCGCTCGCGGACGGAGCCGCGCTGACAGACGCCGCCGCCACGCTCGCGGACGTCTCCCTCTCCTCGACGTTTCGCTGCTCCACGCTCGACGTGGAGTCAGCTCACGCGTGCAGGGGCCGGCTCCTCCTCTTCCTGAGGCGCCTCGTCGCCCGGGAAGTAGAGGTCGTTGACCACGATGTTCACCTCGGTCACCGACAGCCCCGAGATGCCCTCGATCCGCTTGATCACGTTGTCGCGCACCGCGCTCGAGATCTGGGGGATCGACTCGCCGTAGTCGACGGTGATCGTGAGGTCGACTGCTGCCTCGCGCTCGCCCACCTCGACGGCGACTCCCTGCCTGCGATCGTCGCCGATCCCGATGCGGGACGTGATCCCTCCGACGGCGCGCGCGGCACCTCCACCCATCGCGTGCACCCCGGGCACCTCGCGTGATGCTATGCCCGCCACCTTGCTGACCACGATGTCGGCGATGGTCGTCGTGCCGCGGCCCGACTGCAGCGACTTGCCCGGCCCGCTGGAGTCGCCCGTCGTGCTGCTCTCGCCACTACCTGCCGTCTGCTCTGTAGCTGCTGCCATGACCTCTCCTTATCTCGCCTCGCGCGGACTGCGCCCGCGCACCTCGGCGGCCAGCCTAGCGCGCCTGAGCCCTCGGTGTGACCCACGTCCAGACCTCCCGCTGACCTCGGCGGCGTAACCGCCACGTAAGCACCGTTTCCTACGCTGCGCGCAAGGGGCGCGTCCGTACCCGCCGGGCGCGTCCCGCACTCGTTCTGCCACGCGCTCCAGGGCCGCCGCACCGCCCGAGCCGCGCGGGCTGCTATGTGTAAGGGGACCGAGCGAGCATCATGGCCAAGTTCCTTCTGCGCCGGCTGGCGAACTCCATCGTCCTCGTGGCGCTCGCTGCGAGCCTCGCCTACGTGCTGGCTGCAGTCAGCCTCGATCCCCGGGCGAACCTCGACGGGCGCAATCCTCCGCCGCCGGAGACGGTGGTCGATCGCCGACTCGACAGCCTCAACCTCAACGACAAGACGCCGATCGGCAAGCGCTACGTGCGCTGGGTCAGCGGCGTGCTGCACGGAGACTTCGGCCAGACGTGGGACGGGATCTCGGTCAACGCCGAGATGGGGCGGAGGATCGGCGTGAGCCTGCGGCTGCTTCTCATCGCGACAATCCTCGGCGGCGTGCTCGGCGTGCTCGCCGGAGCCTGGGGGGCGATCCGGCAGTACCGCTTCAGCGACCACGCGGTCACGCTGCTGTCGTTCGTGATCCTCTCGATTCCCGTCTTCGTACTCGCCGTGCTGCTGCAGATCGCGGCCGTCGCCTTCAACGACGCCGTCGGGGTGCGCGTGTTCGAGTACACCGGCGAATACACCCCGGGAGTGTCGGGCGGTCTGTGGGCGAACCTCGTCGACCGGCTGCAGCACCTCGTCCTGCCGAGCCTCACGCTGATCCTCGGTGCGATCGCGATCTTCAGCCGCTACCAGCGCAACGCCATGCTCGACGCGCTCGGCAGCGACTTCGTGCGCACCGCGATGGCCAAGGGGCTGCGGCGGCGCACCGCCCTCATCAAGCACGCGCTGCGCACCGCCCTGATCCCGGCGGCGACCTTCTTCGCCTACAACTTCGGCCTGCTCCTGGTTGGCGCCACCTTCACCGAGAAGATCTTCGGCTGGCACGGCATGGGCGAGTGGTTCGTCGACTCGGTGACCCGCAACGACGTCAACGCCGTCGCCGCCGTGAGCTGCTTCGCGGCCGTGCTGGTGCTGATCGCCGGCCTGCTCTCCGACTTCGCCTACGCCGTCCTCGACCCGCGCATCCGGGTGTCGTAGATGTCCGCCCCCCGCTACCGGCTCCGCACCGCGCCGGTCGGCGCGCTCGGCGGCGCCGATCCCGGCCGCGACGCGGCGCCGCTCGACGAGACCCGCGTGCCCTCGCGCCGAAGGCTCGTGCTCAAGCGCTTCCTGAGCCGCAAGCTCGCCTTGGTCGGCCTGTTCGTGCTCGCGGCGCTGTTCCTGCTCGCGTTCCTCGGGCCCTACCTGACGCGCTGGAGCTACACCGATCACGACTTCAACGCCTTCCTCACCGGACCGACGACGACGCACTGGTTCGGCACGACGCAGACCGGCGCCGACGTCTACGCGCTGACGGTGCGCGGTATGCAGAAGTCGCTGATCATCGGCCTGCTCGTCGCGCTCCTCTCGACCGGCATGGCGGCGCTCGTCGGCTCGTTCGCCGGCTATCTCGGCGGCTGGACGGATCGCGTCCTGATGTGGTTCGTCGAGCTGCTGCTCGTGCTGCCCTCGTTCCTGATCGTCGCCATCCTCTCTCCGACCTTCCGCGGCCGCACCTGGCTCGTCTTCGTCCTGCTGCTGGCGGCCTTCCTGTGGATGGTGACCGCCCGCATCGTGCGCGGAATGACGATCTCGCTGCGCGAGCGCGAGTACGTGCTGGCCGCCCGCTACATGGGGGTGCGCACACCGACGATCGTCTTCCGGCACGTGCTGCCGAACATCTCATCGCTGTTGATCATCGACGCGACCATCAACGTCAGCACCGCGATCATCGCCGAGACCGGCCTCTCGTACTTCGGCTTCGGCGTGCAGCCTCCCGACGTCTCGCTCGGCACGCTGATCGCCGACGGCACGAGCAACGCTGTGACGTACCCGTGGCTGTTCGGATTCGCGGCCGGCCTGCTCGTGCTGATCGTGTTGTCGGTGAACCTCGTCGGCGACGGGCTGCGGGACGCGCTCGATCCGACCTCCGACGCCTCTCGATGAGCGCGCCGTGACGAGCCCGTCGTCGCCGGGCGCTCCCGTGCTCGCTGTACAGGATCTGACCGTCACCTTCCCGGGCGGCTCCGGGCCAACCGGCGCCGGAGAGGTGAGGGCGGTCCGCGGCATCGGCTACGAGCTCGCGCGCGGCGAGGTGCTCGGCATCGCCGGCGAGTCCGGCTCCGGCAAGTCCGCCTCGGCTGCCGCGGTCATGGGCCTGCTGCCGAGCACGGCGCGCGTCGAAGGCTCGGTACGCCTCGACGGAAGGGAGCTCTCAGGCCTCGCCGACAGCGAGCTCGCCGACCTCCGAGGCAGGCGCATCGCGATGGTCTTCCAGGACCCCCTGTCGGCGCTGACCCCCGTCTACTCGGTCGGGTACCAGATTGCCGAGGCCGTCCGCGCGCACAATGACGTCTCGCGCTCGGCCGCCGCCAAGCGTGCGGCGGAGCTGCTCGAGCTCGTCGAGATCCCGCGTGCGCATGAGCGCGCCAAGGCATTTCCGCACGAGTTCTCCGGCGGCATGCGCCAGCGGGTGATGATCGCGATGGCGATCGCGAACGAGCCTGACGTGATCATCGCCGACGAGCCCACTACAGCGCTCGACGTGACGATCCAGGCGCAGATCCTCGAGGTCCTTCGCCGCGCCCAGGAGACGACGGGCGCGGGCATCGTCATGATCACCCACGACCTCGGCGTGATCGCCGGCTTCGCCGATCGGGTCGCGATCATGTACGCGGGCCGGCTGGTCGAGCAGGGCACCGTCGACGATGTCTACGAGCGGCCGCGCATGCCGTACACGATCGGCCTGCTCGGCTCGATCCCGCGCGTCGACGACTCCAGCCGGAGCCCGCTCGTGCCGATCGAGGGCGCACCGCCATCGCTGGCGCAGCTGCCAGCCGGCTGCCCCTTCGCGCCGCGCTGTCCGATCGCCTACGCGAAATGTCACGAGACAGAGCCGCCGCTGGCCCCGGTCGGTGCGAGCGGCCAGCTCGCAGCGTGCCACCGCGCAGCTGAGATCGAGAGTGGCAGCATCGCCGCCTCGGAGGTGTTCAAACCGGCCGCCGGCGGCGACGCGAGTGCTTCGCCGGTGCTCGTCCGACGCGAGCAGCGCCCGGTCGTCGCCCAAGCCGAGGATCTCGTCAAGCACCATGCGCTGCTGAAGGGAGCGGTGTTCAAGCGCCGCGTGGGGACGGTGCGAGCCGTCGACGGCGTCAGCTTCGACATCCGCGAGCGCGAGACGCTCGGCCTCGTGGGCGAGTCGGGCTGCGGGAAGACCACCACGCTGCTCGAGCTGCTCGAGCTGCGCCGGCCCCAGCACGGTCGCCTGGTCGTGCTGGGCAGAGACGCCGCCGAGCTGAGCTCGCGCGAGCGCCGTGCCGTGCGACGCGACGTGCAGGTCGTCTTCCAGGACCCGCTTGCCTCGCTCGACCCGAGGCTCCCCGTCGCCGACATCCTCGGCGAGCCGCTGCGCACGCACGACTTCCCCAAGCAGCGGATCCCGGGCCGCGTGCGGGAGCTGCTGCGACTCGTCGGCCTCGAGCCGGGCCACGCCGCGCGCTACCCACAGCAGTTCTCGGGCGGCGAGCGCCAGCGGATAGCGGTCGCGCGGGCGCTCGCGCTCGAGCCGAAGCTGCTCGTGCTCGACGAGCCCGTCTCCGCTCTCGACGTCTCGATCCGGGCGGGGATCATCAACCTGCTCGAGGAGCTCGGAAGCCGGCTCGGGCTCTCGTACCTGTTCGTCGCCCACGACCTCTCGGTGGTGCGCCACATCGCCGACCGCGTCGCCGTCATGTACCTCGGCCGGATCGCCGAGATCGGCGCCGTCGACCGCGTCTATGGAGCACCCGCGCATCCCTACACGCAGGCTCTCCTCTCGGCGATCCTGATCCCCGACCCCCGCAGGGAGCGCGCACGCCGCCGGATCCTGCTGAAGGGCGACCTGCCGAGCCCGGCCGACCCGCCTTCGGGCTGCCGCTTTCGCACACGTTGTCCGAAGTTCGCAGCGCTTGACGAGAGCGCGCGCGAGCGCTGCATCGAGGAGGAGCCGGCACTGCAGGCGATGGACGGGGACCATCAGGCGGCGTGCCACTACGCCGAGCGGCTTGAGGTCGTCTGACGTGCGCACCCGGACGGTTCGGGGTCGTCTGGCGCATAGGTGAGGATGTCTCGTGGAGAATGCAAGCGAACAGCTTCGCGCCAGAGGCACCGGCGAGAGCCGGCGCTCTCGCCCGCAGCGACGTCCTAGCCACCCACCAGGAGCCTCGAGGAGGTCGACGTTGAACGCCTATCGCCCCGCAGCCGTGCTGTTGACTCTCCTCTGCACCGCGCTGATCGTCGGCGCCTGTGGCGGCCCAGGCTCCTCCGGCGAGGACGCCGACCTAAAGCCTTTCGACATCAACCCCACCCCCCGCGAGCAGCTGCGCGAGGGCGGCACGCTGCGCTGGGCGGTGGATCAGTTCTCCACGCAATGGAACGCCCACCATCTGAACGGACCGGAGGCCTCGACCGCGGCCGTGCTCGGCGGTCTGATGCCGGGCACGTTCCGCTCGGACGAGCGCGGGAACCTCTCGATCGACCCCAACTACGTCATGTCCGCGGAGGTCACCGCGAGCTCGCCCAAGCAGGTCGTCGCGTACAGGCTCAACCCCAAGGCCCGCTGGTCCGACGGCAAGCCGATCACGTGGAAGGACTACGAGGCGCAGTGGAAGGCGCTGCGCAGCCCCGACCAGGGCTTCGATATCGCTTCTTCGACAGGCTACGAGCGCATCGAGAAGGTCGAGCGCGGTCGCGACGAGCACGAGGTCGTCGTCACGTTCGCCAAGCCCTACGGCGAATGGCAGGCACTGTTCAACTCGCTCTATCCCGCCGAGACCAACAGCGACCCGAAGAAGTTCAACGAAGGCTGGCTGAACGAGATCCCCGTCACCGCGGGCCCGTTCAAGCTCGGTGAGATCAACCGCACCGCCAAGACGGTCACGATCGAGCGCGACCCCAAGTGGTGGGGCCCTCCGGCCAAGCTCGACGCGATCGTCTTCCGCGCGCTCGGGCCAGAGGCCGGCATCAATGCCTTCGCCAGCGGCGAGGTGGACATAGTCGACGTGGGCCCGCAGCCGGGCAACTTCAGGCGCGTCCAGGGCGTCCAGGGCGGTGCCGTTCGGGAGGCCGCTGGCCCGGACTTCCGCCACTTCACGTTCAACGGCAGGAGCGAGATGCTCTCCGACGTGAAGGTCCGCAGAGCGGTCGCGATGGCGATCAACCGCGACGCGATCGCCCGCGCCGACCTGACCGGCCTGAACTGGCCCGCGCGGACGATGAACAACCACTTCTTCGTCAACACCCAGACGGGCTACCAGGACAACGCGGGCGAGGTCGGGCAGTTCGATCCCCAGAAGGCGAACGAGCTGCTCGACGAAGCCGGGTGGACGCGCAGCGGAGCCGGTAGGAGCAAGGACGGAAAGCAGCTCGAGCTGCGCTTCGTCATCCCTTCCGGCGTCCAGACGAGCAAGCAGGAGGGCGAGCTCGCGCAGGCGATGCTGCGCGACGTCGGCGTCAAGCTCGACATCCGCACCGTGCCGACCAACGACTTCTTCGACCGCTACATCGCCCCGGGCAACTTCGACATCGCACCGTTCTCCTGGCTCGGCACGCCCTTCCCGATCTCCTCGGCGCAGTCGATCTACGAGGAGCCGGTCAAGGGGCCCGAGGGCAAGCTGGCGGTCAAGCAGAACTTCGCCCGCGTCGGGTCGCCCGAGATCGACCAGCTGATGGCAGGCGCCCAGGAGGACCTCGAGCCGGCGAGCGCGCGCGAGATGCTCAACCAAGCCGACGAGCTCATCTGGCAAGAGGTGCACTCGCTCGTCCTCTACCAGCGCCCCCAGATCACCGCGGTCAAGGCAAACCTCGCCAACATGGGCTCGTTCGGCTTCAAGACCGCGATCTACCAGGACATCGGCTTCGCGGGTGAGCCGATGGCGTCGACCGCGGAGTGAGCCTGCCGCGGGCTGAGCTCTACTCCGCGCCGTTGACGCGCTCGGCGC
>JBBSNQ010000043.1:0-9361 GCA_038232575.1 Solirubrobacterales bacterium
ACAACGAGCTCGACGTGCGGTTCCCCAACCAG
Source organism: Solirubrobacterales bacterium (assembly GCA_038232575.1). Classification (GTDB taxonomy): domain Bacteria; phylum Actinomycetota; class Thermoleophilia; order Solirubrobacterales; family Thermoleophilaceae; genus JACCZP01. The sequence goes on from JBBSNQ010000043.1 coordinate 33, forward strand.
CGCGTCCGCCTCTACGGTCCGCCGCCGGGCTCCCCCGGCTTCGAGCTCTTCACCAAGGCGATCCTGGGCGCGCAGGGCTCCTCGCGCGGGGACTACGCCCGCTCGGGGGATGGAAGCGAGCTCGTGCAGGGTGTGGCGAGCGACACCGGCGCGCTCGGCTATCTCGGCTTCGCCTACATGGATCAGAACCGGGACAAGCTCAACGCGGTCGGCGTCGACGCGGACGACGGCTGTGTGAAGCCCAGCAGGACGACGATCCAGTCCGGCGAGTACGGCCCGCTCGCGCGGCCGCTGTTCATGTACGTGAGCGAGGGAGCCCTGCGCGGCGAGCCGGGCAGGGCGCTCGTGGAGACGATGCTGAGCCGCCAGCAGGAGCTCACCGAGGCCGCTCTACTGGCGCCCCTCTCTCCCCAGCAGGTCGAGAGCGAGCGGGAGCGGCTCGGCGTGCCACTCGGGCCTTAACCGTCCCGTTCACAGCCTTTTTACATGCCGGCGACAGTTCCGTAACAGACTGGCGGCGAGTCTGCGCAAGGCTCACCGGGTACGCCCGTGTCCGAGAACGAACGATTGGAGATCCACGTGAAGCAGCTGATCCGACTCGCGCCAGCCAGACCGCTGGCGCTGCTTGCCTTGAGCGGCCTCGCGCTGGGAGTCGCGGCCTGTGGCGGCGGCGGCGAGGGCCAGGGCGCAGGCGCTGAGGGCGGCGAGCAGCTGTCCGGCACGATCAACATCGACGGCTCGAGCACCGTGGCCCCGATCAGCGAGGCCGCGGCCGCGGCCTTCCAGGCCGAGCCTCCCGACGTGCGCGTGACCGTGGGCACCTCCGGCACCGGCGGCGGCTTCGAGAAGTTCTGCAAGGGCGAGACCGACATCTCCGACGCCTCGCGGGCGGTGGAGGAAGACGAGATGGAGGCCTGCAGCAAGGAGAACATCAGCTTCGAGGAGATCACGGTGGCCAACGACGGCATCGCCGTCGCGCTCAACCCGCAGAACCCGGTCACCTGCCTGACGACCGACCAGCTCACGCAGATCTGGGACAAGGGCTCTGACGTCAGCAGCTGGAGCCAGGTCGACGGTCTGCAGCCGAGCTTCGGTCAGGAGCTCAAGCTGTTCGGGCCGGGGACCGACTCCGGCACCTTCGACTTCTTCACCGAGGCGATCAACGGCGAGGAGGGCCAGCAGCGCACCGACTACAACAACGTCGGCGAGGACGACAACCAGACGGTGCGCGGCGTGCAGGGCAGCGAGGGTGGCATGGGCTACTTCGGGCTCTCGTTCATCAAGGAGAACGAGGGCAAGCTGAAGGCGGCCGAGGTCGACGGCGGTCAGGGCTGCGTCGCTCCGTCGAACGAGACCGTGCAGGACGGCTCCTACGCGCCGCTTGGACGGCCGCTCTTCATCTACCCGAGCGACAAGGCGGTGAAGCGTCCCGAGGTCAAGGCGTTCCTCGAGTTCTACGTCGAGAACGCGCAGATGCTCGCCGAGCAGGCGCTGTTCGTGCCCCTGACCGACGAGCAGAAGTCCGAGGCGCAGCAGAAGATCGAGAGCCTCGGCAGCCAGCAGGCAGCGGTCAGGTAGGCGGGGGCCCCGAGAGCCTCGAGCAGGAAGGCGGCAGGCTCTCGTGGCAAGCGCCAAGGGCAGCGCGATCTCCAGGCCGACGGTGCGTGGCCTGGGGATCGTGCGTCCGCGCTACGGCGAGCTGGCAATCAGGACGGTGCTGCTCGCCTGCGCGTTCGTCTCGGTCCTAACGACCTTCGGGATCGTCGCCTCGTTGGTCGGGCCGACGATCGAGTTCTTCCAGGCGGTCAGCCTGCGGGAGTTCTTCCTCACGACCGATTGGGCGCCGACCTTCACGCCGGCGCGCTTTGGCGTGATCCCGATCGTCGTCGGCACGCTGTCGGTGACGTTCTGGGCACTGCTGATCGCCGTGCCCTTCGGGCTCGGCGCCGCCATCTACCTGAGCGAGTACGCGCGGCCGCGCGCGCGTCGCACGCTCAAGCCAATTCTGGAAGTGCTCGAGGGCATCCCGACGATCGCCTACGGCTTCTTCGCGGTCACGTTTGTGACGCCGCTGCTGCGCGAGCTGTGGTTCGCCGGCGAGCCGCCGGCCATCTTCAACGTCCTCTCGGCCGGCCTCGTGATGGGGGTGATGATCCTGCCCACGGTGGCCTCGCTGTCCGAGGACGCGATGTCGGCAGTACCGCGCGGCCTGCGCGAAGGCGGCTACGCGCTCGGCGGCAGCAAGCTGCAGGTCTCGACGCGCGTCGTCGTTCCCGCCGCGCTATCGGGCATCGTCGCATCGTTCGTGCTCGGCTTCTCGCGCGCGATCGGCGAGACGGTGGTCGTGCTGCTCGCCGCCGGCGCAATCGCGAACCTCACGCTCGACCCGCGCGAGAGCGTGCAGACGATGACCGCCTTCATCGCGGCGACCGGATCGGGCGACATCGCGACCGGCACGATCACCTACAAGACGATCTTCGCGGTCGGCTCGCTGCTGTTCACGATCACCTTCATCGTCAACCTGATCAGCATCTGGCTCGTGCGCAGATACCGCCAGGTCTACTCGTGAGCCCGCGCTACGACAAGGCGGTCAGGGAGGCTGGCCTCACTGTCAGCGAGGGTCGCGGTTTCACGCGCGCGAAGGAGCTTGCCTTCCAGGGCGTGCTCATCTTCTCGGTCGCGATTGGCGTCGTCGGGCTCGTGACGCTGATCGTCCAGGCGTTCGTCAACGGGCTGCCGCGCCTCAACCTTGCCCTCTTGACCGACCCACCCTCGCCGCTGCCGGCGCAGGCGGGGCTCGAGTCGGCGATCGTCGGCACGATCTTCCTGATGGTCGGCGTTGCGATCGTCGTGCTGCCGATCGGGGTTGGCGCCGCGATCTACCTCGAGGAGTACGCCAACGGCGAGCGCTGGTGGAACCGCCTGATCGAGGTCAACATCCAGAACCTCGCCGCCGTGCCCTCGATCGTCTACGGCATCCTCGGGCTCGCCTTCATTGTCCGCGGTCCGCTCGGCCTCGGGCCCGTGGTGGCCGCCGGCTCGCTGACGCTCGCGCTGCTCGTGCTGCCGACGGTGATCCTCGCCTCGCGCGAGGCGATCCGGGCGGTGCCGAGCTCGCTGCGCCAGGGCGCGCTCGCGCTCGGGGCGACGCAATGGCAGACGATCCGCAAGCAGGTGCTGCCCGCCTCGATCCCGGGCATCGCCACGGGCATGATCCTCTCGCTCTCGCGGGCGATCGGCGAGACAGCGCCGCTGCTCCTGGTCGGCGGGGTCACGTTCATCACCGCCAACCCGAAAGGCTTCGACGACCTGTTCACAGCGCTGCCGCTGCAGATCTTCAACTACACGACCCGTCCACAGGACGAGTTCCGCGTCATCGCGGCGGCCGGCGTAATCGTCATGCTCGTGCTGCTCGTGAGCATGAACTCGGTCGCGATCACGATACGAAATCGTTACAAGCGCAAGATGGAGGTCAACTAGAGTGAGCCAGCGCGAGATGACCGAGCGACCCGAGCAGCAGCGCAGCGGACCCGAGACACGGCCCGGACCGGACCCCGGCACGACTCGCGGCGGGGGCGGATCCGCCTCCTCCGACCAAGCGCCCGCCGAGCTCAGCGCGAGCCTCGACGCGCGCTCGGAGAAGCTCGACCGCGTGCCCGAGCAGGACTACCAGGGTGAGGCGGTGTTCGAGATCGACGGCGTCAGCGTGAGCTACGGCGGCGTGCCCGCCGTGCGCGACATCCGCTTCGACATCTACGAGAAAGCGATCACCGCGCTGATCGGCCCGTCGGGCTGCGGCAAGAGCACGCTGCTGCGCTGCCTCAACCGCATGAACGACCTGATCTCGGCCGCGAAGGTCGAGGGCAGCGTCCGCTACCACGGTGAGGACCTCTACGGCGAGCGGGTCGACCCGGTCCAGGTGCGGAAGCTGATCGGGATGGTCGTCCAGAGCCCTAACCCGTTCCCGAAGTCGATCTACGACAACATCGCCTTCGGCCCACGCGTGCTCGGCAAGGACGGCGACATGGACGAGACCGTCGAGCGCGCGCTGCGCCAGGGCGCGCTCTGGGACGAGGTCAAGGATCGCCTCGACCAGCCCGCCACGGGCATGTCGGGCGGCCAGCAGCAGCGGCTGTGCATCGCGCGCTGCCTGGCGATCGAGCCCGACGTGATCCTTATGGACGAGCCCTGCTCGGCGCTCGACCCGATCGCCACCGGCTACATCGAGGAGCTGATGGTCGACCTGCGCGAGCGCTACTCGATCGTCGTCGTGACCCACAACATGCAGCAGGCGGCTCGGATCTCCGACAGGACCGCGTTCTTCACCGTAGAGGTCGACGACGACGACCACCGAACCGGAAGCATGGTCGAGTACGACGAGACAGAGAAGATCTTCACCAACCCCGGCGACGAGCGCACCGAGGCCTACGTCACGGGCAGGGTGGGCTGAGATCCGCGCGAAATGATCCCCGGTTGAGCCCTACAACGCGCACCCACTTCCAAGAGGAGCTCGCCCGGCTCGAGCAGCAGGCGCTCGAGGGCCTCGACATGGTGATCTCTACGCTCGAGCGCACGCTCGAGGCGCTCGAGTGTCGTGACTCGGAGCTTGCCTCGATGGTCGTTGCCGACGACGATCTGATCGACGGCCGCTACATGGAGGTCCATCAGGGTGTCCTGTCGCTGCTCGCGCTGCAGGCACCGGTCGCGACCGACCTGCGGCTCGTCGCGGCGCTGCTTGACGTGATCAAGCACATCGAGCGCATGGGCGACCAGTGCGTGAACATTGCCAAGCTGATCCCCGCGACGCGCGCGGACGGAGAGGTGCACGCCGGAATCCTCGAGAAGATGATCGCGATGGGGAGGCAGGCCATCTCGCAGATCTCCCAGGCCAAGCAGGCGTTCGCCCACCGTGACGCCCACCTGGCAGAGGATCTGCCGCGCCAGGACGAGACGATCAACCGGCTCAACCGGGAGTGCTTTCAGCTCGCGCTCGAGATCGGCGAGGACGCCGACATGCGCGAATGGGCGATGCAGATGATGCTCGCATCGCGCTGCCTCGAGCGCGTCGGCGACAACGCGGTCGACATCGGCGAGCAGACGGCGTTTGTCGTGACCGGCCTCTTTCGGGAGTTCACGGACGCCTCGCACCCCGAGGCGATCGGGCCACCCGCGTAGCCGGCTGGGCGGGCGTGACGCCGGTAACGCGCAGCGAGTTCCAGCGCGAGCTCGCGGTGCTCGAGGACCGGGCGCTCGACGGGCTCGATCTCGTGACCAGGAGCCTCGACCACGCGATCGAGGCGCTCGAGAACCAGGACGTGAACCTGGCGACGATCGTCATAGCCGACGACGACGTGATCGACGGACGCTGCATGCAGGTGCACCAGGGCGTCCTGTCGCTGCTCGCACGCCAGGCTCCCGTCGCCACCGATCTGCGCCTCGTAGCGGCGATCCTGCAGATCGCCCGTCACCTCGAGCGCATGGGCGACCAGTGCGTGAACATCGCCAAGCTGATTCCCATGGCAGGCCACCACCCGCCGACCGACGACGAGATGCTGCGGGCGATCGGCGCCATGGGGCGGCAGGCACGGACCCAGATCGTCCATGCCAAGGACGCGTTCGCGAGCCGTGATGCAGGGGCGGCCGAGGATCTCGTCCGCCAGGACCAGCTCATCGATCGCCTCAATCTCGAGTGCTTCGGGCTCGCACTCGAGATCGGCGACGACGCCGACAGGCGCGAGTGGGCGATGCAGATGATGCTCGCGGCGCGCGCGATCGAGCGGATCGGTGACAACACCGTCGACATCGGCGAGCAGACCGCGTTCGTCGTAACGGGCCTCTTCCGCGAGTTCGAAGACGCCTCGCACCCGCGGCTCGCCGCCGGATGACGAACGGCCCGCGGGAGGAAGGAGACAGCGACGACCCGATCCGCGCTGCGGATGCGACCATCGACGCCCTCGCGGAAGGGCGTGCGGCGGTCGTGAGGGACGCCTACGAGGTGGCCAGCCGCGCACACGCCGGCCGGCGCAAGGAGAGCGACGATCGCCCGGAGCTCGAGCACGCGCTCGCCGTCGGGCGCCTGCTCCACGAGACGGCCTTCGACGACGAGGTCGTCGCGGCCGCGCTGCTGCACGACACCGTGGAGGACGCGGGCCTCCCGATCGCGGAGCTGCGAGAGCGATTCGGGCCGGCCGTGGCCGACCTCGTCGCAACCATGACCGAGCCCGAGGCGCTCGAGCCCTTCGAGGCGCGCAAGACGGCACACAGGGAGCGATTGCTGGGCGCCGGACGCGAGGCGCAGGCGATCTTCGTCGCCGACAAGGTGGTCAATGCCGCTCAGTTGCGCGCGGCGATCGCGACGCAGGGCGAGGAGGCCGTCGCCGGGCGGACCAGCAAGCCGCTCGAGAGGAAGGTCGAGCACTACGAGGCGGCCCTCGAGATGCTCGAGACCGTTGCCGCGGACCTGCCGTTGCTGCCTCGCCTGCGGACCGAGCTGAGGTTGCTGCGAGAGGAGCGGACATGAGCCGCAACGGCCATGGGCACGTCCAAGCCGCGGGCGGCATCGTCCGGCGCAGCGGGCGTGCCGGACAGCTCGAGGTCGCCGTCGTGCACCGCCCCAAGCGCGCGGACTGGTCGCTCCCGAAGGGCAAGGCCGAGCAGGGGGAGCGCGCCGAGGAGACAGCGCTTCGAGAAGTCCAGGAGGAGATCGGCCTGCGCTGCCGGCTCGAGCAGGAGCTCGGCAGCGTGCGCTACCGCGATCGCCGTGGGCGCCCCAAGGTCGTGCGCTACTGGGCGATGACTCCGTTGTCAGGAGAGTTCGCCGTCAACGAGGAGGTCGACGAGCTGCGCTGGCTAACCGTCGCCGACGCGGTCGCGCTGCTGACCCACAAGCGCGACCGCCGGCTCGTGAGGCGTGCGGCGCGGGCGGGCGACCGCAAGGCGTGGACCGGCGGGCGCTTGCGCTCTCGTCTCGGCGACGTCCTGCATCGCAGCCGAGGGGGCATCCGCCGCCGCCGGCGCGTCATGCGCCGCGGCCGTCGCATCATGCGCCGCGCCCGGCGTGTCATGGGCCGCGGCCTCCGGGCGCTATCAGCCCAGCGCTGAGCAGGCGACGAGCCTCTCACCCTGAATCTTCTCAGCCTTTTAACACGATGCCGGCGGCCACGCGAGATCATCCGCGCCGTACACGATCCACATAGTTCGTGTCCGTGGCTCCGGTCCCCCGCCCGGAGCCACTTTTTTTTGTCCGAGCGCACACGGCCTCGCTCGGGCGCGCCCTGCCTCGCGCGGGGGCCGGGTTTCCGCCAGCGCCCGGCCGCGTCTACAAAGGCTACGCGTCCGCGAGCGCCGCTCGGCGGGTCGCGCGCTCCATCAGCTCCGTCTGGGCGCGGCGCTCGCCGCCCGAGCGGCGGTGCCAGGCGCCGTCGGAGTCGAGCTCCCAGCTCGACTGCCCGTCCGCGAAGCAGCACTCGAGGATCGCCTCGAGCTCACCTTGAAGACCTGAGTCCTCCACGGGCGTGAGCAGCTCCACACGATCGTCGAGGTTGCGCGGCATCAGGTCGGCCGAGCCGATGTAGTAGCGGCGCTCCTCGCCGCGCTCGAAGCCGTAGATGCGCGCGTGCTCGAGGAAGCGGTCGACGATAGACACCACCCGGATGTTCTCGGACACGCCGGGAACATCCGGCCGCAGGCCGCAGATGCCGCGCACGTTGAGATCGACACGAACACCGGCCTGGGAGGCCTCGTAGAGCGCCTGTATGCAGCGCTGGTCGACGAGCGAGTTCATCTTCATCACGATCCGCGCCTCCTGCCCGGCCTCGTGCGCTTCGACTGTCAGGCCGATCTGCTCGAGGATCGCCGCGCGCAGGTGCGCTGGCGCGACGAGCGCCTTGCGGAAGCGTTGCGGGCGCGCGTAGCCGGTCAGCGTATTGAACATGTCGGCGACGTCCGCGCCGATCTCTGGGTCGGTCGTGAACAGGCCGAGGTCCTCGTAGAGGCGCGCCGTCTTGGCGTTGTAGTTGCCCGTGCCGACCTGGACGTAGTGGCGCACGCCGTCGCCCTCGCGGCGGACGACGAGCAGCGCCTTGACGTGGGCCTTGAGGCCGGGCGGCCCGTGGACGACATGCGCGCCCGCCTCCTCCAGCGCGCGCGACCAGTCGAGGTTGCGGCGCTCATCGAAGCGCGCCTTCAGCTCGACCATGCACACGGCCTGCTTGCCGAGCTCGGCGGCGCGCATCAGCGACGGCAGCAGCGTCGAGTCCTCGGAGGTCCGGTACACCGTCAACTTGACCGCCAGCACGTCGGGATCCTCGACGGCCTGCTCGATGAAGCGCTCGACGCTCGTCGTGTAGGAGTCGTATGGGTGGTGCACCAGGATGTCGCGCGCCCTCATCGCGGCGAAGACATCGGCCTTCTCCCCGGCGAGGTCGGGCGGTGTCACCGGGCCCCACTGCGGCTCCGACAGCTCGCTCCGACCCTCGAGCCCCTGGAGCCGGCCGAGGTCGGTGAGATCGATCAGGCCATCGATGTCGTAGACCTGCGGCTCCTCGACATGGAGCCAGTCGAGCAGCCTCGCGCGTAGTTGCGGGTCGATCCCCGAGCCGACCTCGAGCCGCACGGCCTCGGCGAAGCGACGCTGGCGCAGCTGATCCTCGACGGCGAGCACGAGATCGTCGGCATCGTCGGAGATCGTGAAGTCCGCGTCGCGTGTCACGCGGAAGGCGTCGTGACTGAGTATCTCCATGCTCGGAAAGAGCTCGTCGAGATGCTGGGCGATCACGTCCTCGAGCGGAACGAGGGTGCCGTCGCCGATCGGGACGAAGCGCGGCAGCACCTCCTTGGGCACCTTCACCCGAGCGAAGGTCTCGGCGCCCGACGTGGGATCGCGCAGCGCGACGGCAAGTGAGAGGGAGAGGTTCGAGATGTAGGGGAACGGCCTGCCGAGCCCGACGGCGAGCGGCGTGAGAACCGGGAATATCTGCTCGCGGAAGCTGCGCGTCACCGCCTCGCGCTGAGCCGCATCGCAGCGGGCGCAGTCGACGATGCGGATGCCGTGCTCGGCGAGCGCGGGCCGCACGTCCTGCTCGAACTGGTTCGAATGGCGCTGGGCGAGCTCGCGTACCCGCCGGGCGATGCGGTCGATCGTCTCCGACGGGGAGAGGCCGTCCGGGCCGCGGGAGTCGATGCCCGCGTCGACCTGATCGTGCAGGCCCGCGACGCGCACCATGAAGAACTCGTCGAGGTTGGTTGCAAAGATCGAGAGAAACTTGACCCGCTCGAGCAGCGGGCGCCCCTCGTCCTCGGCCAGCTGGAGCACGCGGTCGTTGAACTCG